>JAUWQK010000011.1 GCA_030611115.1 Deltaproteobacteria bacterium | reverse complement strand
GGATGAGCTGGTCAAAAACAGGCTCTGTAAGCCTGGCAACAATCACCGCCTTAAAAAGAAATAAAGAAAGTGACAAATGGTTCGAAGCGAAGGAATTAGATTTTAAACTGGCGGCTTAATCCTACCCGCACAGCTTGAAATTTTTACAAAATCTTAAAACAGGTATTTTAGACAAGAAAAAAGAATCTAATTATTAGCTCAGTGGATATTGTTCAAAAATTAAAAGTTGGGGATATCTATCGACGTTAAAGGCTTAAGATGAAACTCCAGGAAAGTATAAAACGCTTGCAAGAAACCATCCGTTATCTTTCTGTTGAGATAGGCCCACGAAGTTACAATGACCACGAAAAGCTCCATCAGGTCGCAGAATATATATCCCGCCGCTTTAAAGAATATGGCTGTCATGTTAATGAGCAACCTTTTGTGTTTCGAGGAAATACTTATCGGAATATTATTGGTAGCATACCAGGAGTAAACAAAAAGGAAGAGCTAATTGTACTGGGAGCTCATTACGATACAGTTGCCAATAGTCCTGGAGCAGACGACAATGCAAGTGCAGTTGCCGGTCTTTTGGAAATCGCAAGACTTATCTCAAAATCAAGGGTGGCCCCAGCAGTCCGGTTTGTTGCTTTTGCTCTTGAGGAACCACCGGTATATAGAACGAAAAATATGGGTAGTTACCACTATGCACAAATGCTAAAGAAGAGTCGTCAAAAAATTCTTGGCATGATCTGCCTTGAGATGATCGGGTATTTTGCGGATAGCCCTCGCAGCCAGGAATTTCCGCTCCCTTTCATGGGGCGAAAATTTTCAACCAAAGGTAATTTTATCGCAGCGGTTGGAAACCTCAGGTCAAGAAAATTCACGAAAAAGGTCAAGAAAGGTTTCAAAAAGGGAACAGACATCCCAATTTTTTCGTATAATGCTTTACCTATAGTTATAGGAATTGACTTTTCAGACCACTGGTCATTTTATAAGTTTGGTTATCGTGCTGTAATGATAACTGACACCGCTTTTTATCGAAATCCTTACTACCACACGGAAAGTGATACGTATGACACGCTTGATTATGAAAGAATGGTAAAAGTGGTACATGGAGTAAAAGCGGCTGTCGAACGACTTACAAAGTGAATTTACCAAACTACGGTGGAAGTTGAGTGATACTGGCTTAGGAGGCAAAACAAAAAGGGCATTCCCTCATAATTCGATGGAATGCCCTTTTTTTTAACTCAGAAATATTGGTCTAAACCGTGGTGACATTTGCTGCAGCGGGACCTTTTTGACCCTGCTCAATGTCAAAGGTAACTCGGTCGCCTTCTTCAAGAGACTTAAAACCACTTGCATTGATTGCTGAATGATGAACAAATACATCCGGACCATCTTCCTGCTCAATGAAGCCAAACCCTTTACCGCTATTAAACCATTTTACAATTCCATTAGCCATAATTAACACCCTCCTTTTTCAGTAATTCTCATAGTCCCAGACTTCAGGGTGCCACTTTGACAAATGGTATTTTCCTTTAGAAAGAAACCGGCCCGCCAATTAAGAACAGGCCTTTATTGATTAAAGAGATAATAACACCTTTTATATGGAAAGCAAGGTTTATTATTGATATTTTTTTAAATAAAGGATTTTTTTAGTACGCTGCACAAATAAATCCCGAAGATTGACACAGAGATTGCGAAAAAGGGCCGTTTCCAGCCGAAAACTATTTGGCTTCAGCCCAATTCTCTCCTACCGCCATATTAACCTTCAGCGGAACCTTCAGCTCCCAGAGACCCTCCATTATATCTTTAACAAGACTTCTGACTGTATCCAGTTCATCAGGAGGCACTTCAAAAACTATCTCATCATGTACGGAAAGCAGCATTGCAGATTTAAGCCTTTTCTCTGTAAATGCAGAGTCCACAGTTATCATGGCTATCTTTATCAGATCTGCCGCCGTTCCCTGGATAGGAGTATTTATTGCGATTCTTTCGGCAAACTCACGCAAGTTTTTATTTGAGCTGTTAATATCCGGCAGAAGACGAATACGGCCAAGCAAAGTGCTTGTCTTCTTTGAAATCCTGGCCTGTTCTATTGTTTCATCTATAAATTGCTTTACGCCTCTGTATCTTGTGAAGTAGTTATGTATGTAGGTTTTCGCCATTTTCCGGCTTATGCCCAGCTCTTTGGAAAGACCGTAGGGACTCATTCCATAAACAATGCCGAAGTTTATAACCTTGGCCTGCTGCCTTAATTCGGAATTAATTAAAGAAGGAAAAACCTGGAAGACCTCTGTGGCAGTCCGGATATGTATATCTTCATCTTCTTTAAAAGCCTTGATAAGTATTTTATCATCTGAATAATGGGCAAGTATGCGGAGTTCTATCTGAGAATAATCTGCAGCAAGCAGATGCCATCCTTTTTTTGGAATAAAAGCTTTTCTTATCTCTTTTCCCTCATCGGTTCGGACAGGAATATTCTGAAGATTCGGTTCAGAGCTGCTAAGACGGCCTGTAGCGGTAACCGTCTGATTGTACGAAGTATGGATACGTTCTGTTTCCGGATTTGCAAGATCTATCAAAGCATCAGTATATGTTGACTTAAGTTTTGCAAGAGTCCGGTGCCTTAATATTAAAGCAGGAAGTTCGTGCTGCTCTGCAAGAATTTCAAGAACATCTACATCAGTTGAATAGCCCGTCTTCTTTTTTGTCTTCTTTTGTACCGGCAATTTTAGTTTTTCAAAAAGTATTTTGCCTAATTGCTGTGAAGATCTGATGTTAAATTCTTCCCCTGCGATTGAATATATGCTGCTTTCAAGCTGATCAAGCTGATGCTCAAATGATTTTGAAAGAACCATCAGCTTTTCTCTATCAACATTAATTCCCGTCATTTCCATTTTCATAAGGACCGGCACAAGGGGCATTTCTACTTTTTCAAAAAGTTCTTCAAGCCCCATATCTTTCAGCATGGGCATAAGTACATTGTAAGCCATAAGCGTAATATCAGCATCCTCGCAGGCATACGGCACAGCCTTTTCAAGGGAAACCTTTGAGAAACAGGAAGCCTTTTTACCTTTACCTGCTACTTCCTCGTACGAAATCGTCTTGTGATCGAGAAAATCAAGAGCAATCTGGTCAAGATTGTGAGCGCGCTTCGAAGGGTTGATAAGGTAAGATGCAAGCATGGTGTCAAATATTACTCCGGAAAGATTTATTCCATGAC
Source organism: Deltaproteobacteria bacterium (assembly GCA_030611115.1). The sequence goes on along the minus strand of JAUWQK010000011.1, from coordinate 8,822 downwards.
GCTTAAGAACAATCCAGTCATATTTTATATTCTGGCCTATTTTTTTTAGTTTATGATTTTCAAGTATTGGTTTAAGCATCTTTAAAACTTCATCCCGCTTAAGCTGTTTTGGTGCGTCTTTATATTCATGAGCGCACGGAATGTAAAATGCCTCGTCAGCCTTTACTGAAAAAGACAAACCCACAAGCTCTGCCGCCATTGGATTTTTAGAAGTAGTTTCAGTATCAATGGCAAATAAACCTGAAGTCTCTAAAATCGTAATAAGATCGGAAAGCTCATCAATACTCAATACTGCCTTGTATTTCTTTTTTGATAAATCCGCCCGTTTTATAACAGACTGCTGCAACTGCCTGAATTCCAGTTTTTTAAAGAGTCCGGAGAGAACCGCGCTGTCTGGAGCTCTGTATTTAAAGTCTTCAGGTGTAAAGGACAAGGGTACGCTGTCGTTTATTCTAACAAGTTCTTTGCTCAATAATGCCTGTTCTTTATACCGGACAAGATTTTCATGCTGCTTTTTCTTCTTTATTGTATCTACCTGCTCATATAAATGTTCCATGCTCCCGAACGTTTTTATTAATGCAAGCGAAGTCTTTGGACCCATTCCGGGTACGCCGGGAATATTATCGGCAGAATCACCGGAAAGCCCCATAACATCAACCATCTGGCGAGGCTCAAGTCCATATGTATCTTTAATAAAATCACTATCTATTGTCTTTTCCTTCATGGGATCCCAGATAATAGACTTATCTGTAACAAGCTGCATGAAATCTTTATCGCCGGTAACCATAATTACAGAAAATCCCGCATCCTCCGCCCTGCGTGCCAGTGTACCTATGAGATCGTCGGCTTCGTAGCCCGACATTTCAACAACCGGTATATTGAAACCTTTTGTTATGTCCTTAATATATGGAATTTGAATCGATAGATCATCCGGCATGGGAGGACGGTTGGCTTTATAGGCGTCAAACATTTCATGTCTGAACGTCGGGCCTTTTACATCAAAAAACATTCCTATATATTCAGGATTACGATCTTCTATGAGTTTTAAAAGCATTTTTGTAAAACCCAAAACAGCATTTGTTGGAAGACCCTTTGAATTGGAAAGCCCTCTGATTGCATGATAAGCACGATAAATATACGCGCTGCCATCTATCAGGTATATTGTTTTATCTTTATACATAAGAATTCAGGTTGCAGATTACAGGTTTTATTGGTATCTATCTTTGTAGTGGTTCACGGTTTTATCAACCGTTAACTGCAAACGGTTGCCTGTCTTTTTGCTTAACAGAAGATTTTATCTGCTATTATCACTAATAGGCTAAAACAACAAGACCGCTTAAGGGAACATATATGAAAAAAGGCAAAATAATCGCTGAAGACAGTGAAATAAAACATATTCTGGCAGATTCAAAAACCATAGCGGTTTTAGGTTTGAGTCCTAAACCGGAAAGAGACTCCCATATTGTTGCCAAGTATCTTAAAGAACAAGGCTATAAAATTATTCCAGTACGACCCAAGCAGAAGGAGATTCTTGGAGAAAAAGCATATTCATCAATAGAAGATATTAAGGAGCCTGTAGATATTGTTAATGTATTTAGAAACTCCTCTCAGATAATGCCGCATGCACATGAAGCTATTCGAATCAAGCCAAAAGTTTTCTGGATGCAGCTTAATATAGAAAATCATGAAGCTGCAGAATTACTGACAAAAGCAGGTATAGATGTTGTAATGAACCATTGCATAAGTGTGGAACATGGCAGACTCTTCAACTAAATTGAAATACCGGGAAAGACGGCTCCGGACAAAGCCAACAAACTGCCATTGCTGCCGCAATAAAGCCCCCTTCTTCTGGACATGCAGGTGCGGCTTTGCAATTTGTCAGAGCTGCATGTATGAAAATGTCTGGGGAATGTCATGTAATGCAATAACCTGGCAATGCCCTGACTGCGGAGGGCAGAATAATTTTGGGAATCAATAAACTACAGACCTCATTAAAAATGATTTTTATATGGTCTTCAAGCCCTTTATTCATAACGGATCTGATAAAAATTGGACATTTGGTCGGTCTGGGTTCAAAGGTTCACGGTTCACAGTTCAGGGTTAATCGCTTCGCGATTTTTTTTCGATCCCACTGATTTTACTGGATAAGCATCATGAATTTATCAACCTCTGAACCTTTGAACCTCTGAACCGTGAACCGTTACCTTAATAACTATGTTCTTTGCCGGGGAATTTACCTGCCTGCACTTCTTCCACATATTGTTTTATCCCCTTTTTAGCTTCATCAACAAGCCTGGCGTATTGCTTAACAAATTTCGGGACATGCCTTTCATTTAATCCAAGGAGATCGTGAAGAACAAGGATTTGTCCGTCACAATGCGGGCCTGCACCAATCCCGATGGTCGGAATTGTCAGGGCTTTTGTTATCTTTTCAGAAATTTCAGATGGAATTCCTTCTAAAACAACAGAGAATGCTCCTGCTGCTTCTACTTCAAGAGCATCTGACATCAGCCGTTCTTCATCACGCTGAACCTTGTAGCCTCCCATTTGATGAACAGACTGAGGGGTAAGGCCGATATGAGCCATTACTAAAATCCCTACCTCTGATATTGCTTTAATTATCTCACTGACCGCTACGCCTCCTTCAAGTTTAACCGCTGCTGCTCCAGCTTCTTTAAGAAACCTTCCTGCATTGGCAATTGCATGCTCCTTGCCTGGCTGGTAAGACATAAAAGGCATATCGCCTATAATCATTGCATTCCGGACGGCTTTGGATACAATACGGGTATGATAAACCATCTCATCCATTGTAACAGGCAGTGTGCTTGATTCTCCCTGAACCACCATTCCCAATGAATCTCCCACAAGTATCATGTGCACTCCAGACTCATCAACCATCCTGGCAAATGGAAAGTCATAGGCAGTCAGGGCAACAATCTTTTCGCCCTTTTCCTTCATTCTATACAAAGTTTTGATTGTAACCTGTGATTGCATGGTATTATCCTCTTAACTTATTATTTTTACACAATTTTTATAAATTTAAACATATCATGTCAAGAAAAATATTAATATTGACTTAATAGAGTATATTAGGATACAAAAATAAGTTTATAAATTAGTAACCGTGAACCGTGAACCTGACAACCTGAGTAGTTACTATAATGATTCAATTAATTAGAGGATTCAAAGATATTCTTCCTGGAGAAGTTGAGCTCTGGCAAAAGATAGAAAAGACTGCCCGCTCACTTTTTGAGGATTTTGGATTTAAGGAAATCCGACTGCCGATTCTGGAACGTACTGAGCTTTTTGCAAGGAGCATTGGAGAGGATACCGATATTGTAGAAAAAGAAATGTATACCTTCCCGGACAGAAAGGGAGATCTTATTACACTGCGGCCGGAAGCCACAGCATCTGTTGTTCGTTCATATATTCAGCATAAAATGTATGCAAAGGATTCTGTGCAGAAATTTTATAGCATCGGGCCGATGTTTCGCAGAGAAAGACCCCAAAAAGGAAGGTACAGGCAATTTTATCAGATCAATGCCGAAGTGTTTGGTATGGATTCGCCATTTATTGATGCGCAGCTTATTTTTCTGGCTGTGAAACTTTTTTCCATGCTTGAAGTAACGGACGCAAAACCCCACATAAACTCATTGGGTTGCCCCAAATGCCGTTTAAATTTTAAGAAAGCTCTTTCCGCTTTTCTTTCATCTGCAACAGAAAAATTATGCCAGGATTGTCTTAGAAGAAGCAAAAAAAATCCTCTAAGGGTGCTTGACTGCAAAAGTTCTTCATGCCGTGAGGCTATGGTTGGTGCTCCCGCTATAATAGATTATTTATGTCCCGAATGCAGCCAACACTTCGAAACAGTTAAATATGCGCTTGAAAAAGTTAAAATTCCATTTGTAATCGACAAATACCTGGTAAGAGGTCTGGACTATTATACCCGCACTACTTTTGAAATTCAGACAGGTTTATTAGGCGCCCAAAATGCTGTTGCCGGTGGCGGACGTTATGATGGTCTGGTAAAGGCTTTAGGAGGACCTGATCAGCCCGCAACCGGCTTTGCAATAGGCATTGACAGGCTGGCAGAAATAACAGGACTCAGGAATAAAGACTTTACGCAAAAGCCTGATATTTATATAGCTGCACTTGGGGAAAAAAGCAGGCCTTTAGCTTTTGAATGGAGCTGCAATTTTGGTCTTAAAGGAATTCGGCCTGAAATGGATTTGAGCAATAGAAGCCTGAAAAGCCATATGAAACGTGCAGACAGGCTTAAGGCCTCATATGTGCTTATTGTAGGAGACAATGAACTTGAAGAAGGATCAGTTATTCTCAGGAACATGACAACTAAAAAACAGATCTCAATTCCTATAGAAAGTTTAGTAGAAAAAGTGAAAGCGGAAATTAGATTATAAATAAAAATTCACCACGGAACGACACGGAGTTTCACTGAAAATTGTAAACAATGAGTAAGTGTAACTACCCAGGTTCACGGTTAGAGAGCGATGAAAATTGAATGAGGCAACCAACCGTGAACTGTGAACCTAACAACCTGAACAGTTACTATAATTCAGTGTCATTCCGTGAAAATCCGTGGTGAACTATTACGATTATAAAATTTGAAAGGAGTAAATGCATTGTCAGATATGCTTGGAGAAATGAGGAGAACACACAACTGCTGTGAACTTGATGCATCCTCGATCGGCAAGGAAGTTGTGCTTATGGGGTGGGTTCAGCGCCGAAGAGACCACGGAGGAGTCATATTTATTGACTTGCGGGACAGGGAAGGCCTAACCCAGGTTGTCTTTAATCCCAAGAAAAATAAAAAGGTTCACGAAAAGGCTCATGCAATCAGGAATGAATATGTAATTGGTGTGCGTGGAATTGTTGATCCAAGGCCTGAAGGAATGACCAATACAAACCTGAAAACCGGAGAGATAGAAATTACGGTCGTTGAACTTAAAATTTTAAATGCAGCTAAAACACCTGCTTTTTTAATCGAAGATAAAATTGATGTGTCGGAAACAGTACGGCTCAAATATCGTCATATTGATCTCAGACGTCCACAAATGCAAAAAAATCTAATTATGCGTCACAAGGCTGCCGCATCAGTCAGGAACTATCTTGACAAACTCGGGTTTCTTGAAATTGAAACACCTGTATTAACGCGCAGCACCCCTGAAGGCGCAAGAGACTATCTTGTCCCCAGCAGAGTTAATCCTGGCCTGTTTTATGCCCTGCCTCAATCACCCCAGCTTTTTAAACAACTCTTGATGATTTCAGGGCTTGACCGCTATTATCAGATAGTTCGCTGTTTCAGAGACGAAGACCTGAGGGCGGACCGCCAGCCTGAATTTACCCAAATAGATATGGAGATGTCATTTATCGGCGAAAACGATATCATGGATATAACTGAAGGCATGATGAAAGAAATTTTTAATGATGTTCTTGGGATAGAGATCAAGCCCCCGTTTTTACATCTTTCATACAAAGATTCGGTCAGCCGCTTCGGCCTTGACAGACCGGATATGCGCTTTGACCTTGAACTTAAAGACGTATCGGATATCGTTGAAAAATCCGGGTTCAAGGTTTTCTCCAGCGTTGTTAAAAAAGGTGGAATAGTCAAAGCGCTGAATGCAAAAGGCTGCTCATATTTTTCACGGAAAGAAATCGATGATCTTACTGAATTCGTTTCCGTTTACAGAGCAAAAGGACTTGCCTGGATAAAAGTCAAGGAAGATACATGGCAGTCTCCCCTGTCAAAATTTTTTACAGAAGAAGAAAAAAAAGCTTTGGCCAAGCGCCTGGAAATGGAATCCGGCGACCTTGTTTTTTTTGTTGCTGATCAACCAAAGGTTACAAATGAAGCTTTGGGGTATCTTAGAAACCATCTCGGGAAAAAGCTGGGCATGATAGACAAAAATGAATTCAGTTTTGTATGGGTTACTGATTTCCCTTTGCTTGAATACGATGAAACAGAAAAAAGGCTTCAGGCATTGCATCATCCTTTTACAGCTCCCCTTGAAGAAGATTTAGAACTTTTGAAAGATGACCCTCTTGCCGTAAGATCCAGGGCTTATGATCTTGTTTTAAACGGTTCGGAAATTGGTGGCGGGAGCATACGTATCCATAAAAAGGATCAACAGGAAAAGCTGTTTGAATCACTTGGCATGTCACGTGAGACCTATGAAAATAAGTTCGGGTTTCTTCTTTCAGCACTTGATTCAGGAGCTCCCCCCCACGGAGGCATTGCATTCGGCTTTGACAGGCTGGTTATGATTCTTTGCGGACAGCCTTCTATACGTGATGTTATTGCGTTTCCAAAAACCCAGAAGGCCGCATGCCTTCTCACAAATGCACCTGCAGAAACGAGCAAGGCTCAACTCGACGAGCTTTCGTTAAAACTAAACCTAAATTGAGATTTTGCAATTTCCTAAAAAAGACAAATATTTTACTTGACTTCAATCAGATTTTTAGTAGATAAATACGTTTTAAATTAAATTATCCCCAGTAGCTCAGTTGGCAGAGCGAGTGGCTGTTAACCACTAAGTCCGCGGTTCGAGTCCGTGCTGGGGAGCCAAACAAATAAAGGGGTTAGCCAAATCAGGTTAATCCCTTTTTTAGTTCGTGTGAGAAATTATGTGAGAAAAATTTATTTCACATGATTTCATACTATCCCCTCAACTCGATGCCTCAGGACTATTTTCGTAATATTTCAACCATTTCCTGACTGCATTGTCGCTAACACCATATTTTCGCCCTGTACCAATATACCCCAATTGTTTAATGTCCTTTTTTAATGCTTCATATGGAGGCCGAACCACTTTTCGCTGCCAGAATGATCCATGCATGTTCGTTGGAGCTTTATCGTCAACAACAAACCCATTTGAAAATAAATCAACGCTTTGCAGCTTATTCATTGCAGCACGTTCAGCCTCGCCAATCGAATGCAGGTATATTTCAGTAGTGCGACGGTTTTGATGTCCAAGAATGCGTTGTATAATACCTATGGGAATACCGATATCGTCAAGGATTGATGCTGTTAAATGGCGTAAAGCGTGATATCGGAAATATTTTACACCTGCTTTGTGGCAAAGCGATTTCATAATCTTTTTCCGATCAGCATATGGGCCTTGTAGCCATTTGTTCTGTGTTCGGCTCCAATAGCGGTGCCAAAACACCCAAGGCATGCTGTTATTCTGCTGGCTCTTTCGGTTTGAAAGAATATCGTGAAGCATTTGCACCATTGGGATTTCTCGCGGTTCCCGGTTTCCGCCCTTTCTTTTCCTTGTCCAGAGCGTAACATGACGTTCCGCAAACGATACATCGTCCCAAGTGATGGTGTTTATTTCGCTAATTCTACCTGCGGTTAACAGTATGGTCCATAGGTAATGTTGTGTATCAGGGTTTGCCACGGAAATGACTTTGAGGACATCATCCTTGGAAGGAATATACTTTTTCCGTTTTTCGATAGGCAGAAATTCTATTTGATCGGTCGGATTAGATGTTATTGATTTTCGCTTAATGCCGTAATTAAACAAAGCCCTTAGATATTGGAGCTCCTTGTTGGCAACAATAGCTGAGACCTTAGAACGGTTGATCATATATGCCTCAATTATATCGTGCGAAATTTCGCTGCAAATGAGGCCATTCCATTCCTTGATCCATCTTTTTGCATGATAAAGCACGTCTTTAAAATGACTATCTGAATTGTAACTCTTCACATAATCCAGCCTTTTATTAACCAACATCAAGAAGTCCATGTCGGTTGGGATTTTCTGCTCCGGTTGTGGATTTTTCACCTCCTCTCGTTTTCTTGCTTCGGCCTGTTTGGCCTTGGTTTTGGTTTTGAACCAGGCTTCTGTATTCCTGATTCCTTTACTGGTGAAGTCGTACCTCCACCCCTTTCCTTTTACAAAATATACGCTCATAGAGATCCTCCTTTACTGGGAAAAATAGAGAACCTCCGAGCCTCCTACCGCCCAGGGTTTCTGCGTTTTTATAGATCCAACTAAGGCTCTTTCGCAGATACTGAGCTGTTTCCTTGGGGGTCATGATATTTTTTTCGCCAGCCATTGTCAATTAGTCTTTCGTTTTGGTTCCAGTTTGGGCTTTAATTGTCTTGTTACATCTCTTAACTGGATAGGTACGACGAAAGACGTCGTGGCTGCGACAAATAGCGTCGTATTGTATTTTTTTACTGACTGACATCCTTCTTTTTAAAAGTTAATAGTTACTTTTTACAAAGCAGGGTACGATAAATAGTAGAGTTATTATGACAAAAGGTGTCATATTGCTGAAAATTTATACTTTGGGTTTAGCTATATTTGGACGCTTTGGACGATAAGATATGGAGAAATAGATATTTGTTGAGGTTGGAAATCTTAAATAAATACAGTGCGATTTATCCCAGAAACCATTCAATATCGGTGTCTGGTGTATAGGCTATCTTATTAAGACTTATAGGCCTGAAAGCGGTATCGAAATGCTTGCATACTTTATCTCGGAATATAGAGTTTTTATTTTGTTTGCGACCTGTAATCGCATTAATCGTTCTTTCTATTCTTTTAGCAATGGTTTTTCTAGTTTTAATTGTATCATCAGCGAAGGTTTTTGATTTCCCTTTTTTTAGAGCTTTCTTAAATTCTTCAAATAGCAAATTATATTCTTTCTCTTTTTTGGCTCAACCGGAACTGGTGTGGTCAGTTTTCATAATTTTTCAAATTATTCGCAATATTTTTCAGATTGAGCTGTGAAAAATAAAATTTTAGGTAGTATATTAATTTTGAATTGTATCTTGTTGGTTTTTGCTTTAAATG
>JAUWQK010000039.1 GCA_030611115.1 Deltaproteobacteria bacterium | reverse complement strand
GTTAAAGGTGAGGCCAGAAGCCATGATAAAGAAAAGCTGAGAAAAATTACGGCTGAAATAGTATCATCTTTCAAAACTGTCGTTGATAATTATAAAAATCCTGTTTCAGATGATGAACTCCCTTGTCTTGAAATTTCTATTCAAAACGACTTTTCTTTAACTAACATTCCTGATGACAACCCTGTTGTGACCATTGCACGTAAAGCCGCTGAAAATCTTGGAAGAAATATGGCTTCCAAAACAACAGGCGGCGGTTCAGATGCAAACATATTTTTTGAAAAAGGTATTACTGTCGGCGTTCTCGGAACCGGGATGCGGGATATGCATACAGTGCGTGAGTCTGTAAAACTTGATGATATGGTTCGTACAGTTGAACTTTTACTTGAAATAATCAGAGTTCATTCTAAGGAATTATAATATGTTAGCCTATTTTGATTGTTTCTGCGGCATAAGCGGCGACATGACACTGGGAGCCTTTATCGACATTGGAGTTCCTTTAAACTGGTTGAAGGATTCCCTTGAAAAACTCCCATTAAAAGATTTTGATTTATCTGTTGAATCAATTTCCCGAAATGGAATTAAAGCCCAAAGTGTCCATGTCCTTACAAAAGATACTTCAACATCCAGGCATTATTCTGAAATTAAAGATCTTATCAAAAACAGCCCTCTGTCTCAAAACGTAAGGGAAAAGAGTCTTGAAATTTTTGAAAGGCTTGCAATAGCTGAATCTGAAATACACGGACAGCCCAAGGAAAAAGTTCATTTTCATGAACTGGGGGGTATTGATGCTATTGTAGATATTGTAGGGACGGCTCTATGTTTGGAATATCTGGGTATTGACAAGGTAGTTTCCTCGAAGATTCCTTTAGGCAATGGTTTTGTCTCCTGTCAACACGGCACACTGCCCGTTCCTGCTCCTGCAACCCTTTCAATCCTGAAGGGAATTCCTGTTTATGGGACAGAAATTCCGCATGAGCTGGTTACGCCGACCGGCGCGGCAATTATTGCCTCTATTGCCGACTCCTTTGAAGAAATTCCGGATATTATAGTTGAAAAAACAGGATATGGTGCAGGGAAGCGCGACCTTAAAACAATACCGAATCTTTTACGGATTATTATCGGGACCCCGACAAATCATATATCCGACTATCAAAAAGACCGGATTTCAGTAGTTGAAACTTGTATTGATGATATGAATCCTGAATTTTTTGGTTTCCTGATGGATCGCCTGTTTGAAGAAGAAGCTTTAGATGTTTACTTTATTCCTGTGTTTATGAAAAAAAACAGACCGGGCACAATGATTCAGGTTCTGTGCATGGAAAATAGAAAAAAAAGTATCATAAATCGTATTTTATCTGAAACCACATCATTAGGTGTAAGACATTATGATGTTCAAAGATTTAAACTTGTTCGGGAGAATATAACTATAAAAACGACTTATGGTGATGTCCAAATAAAACGTATAAAAAAGCCGAACGGATCTGTCCAGCTTGTGCCTGAATACGAAGTTTGTAAAAAAATCGCTATAGAAAAGGGTGTCCCGTTAAAAACCGTATATGACACTATATCGAAAGAAGCTGTTGAAATAGTGAGCTAATACCTTGACAAAAGCCATGCCTGCTTATAGAAACGGTGCATGAATTTTAGAGATAAATCAGTCATGGTGCTTGCGACCGGTTTTTTTGCCGGCTACATTCCTTTTGCACCTGGCACTTTTGGATCCATTGTGGGGCTGCTCCTTTGTTTTCTTCTATCTAAAACCAAATTGTCAGTTGCTATTCTGTTTATTTTAATATTTATTTTTTTTGCCATATGGATATCAAACAGAGCTGAAAAAATATTAAAACAAAACGATCCAGGGTGTATTGTAATTGATGAAATAGCAGGTATTATGCTAACACTTCTTGGCCTGCCGTTTAATACAATTTCAGTTGCTGCCGGTTTTGTAATATTCAGATTTTTTGATATCTTGAAACCTTTTCCAATTCGGTATATAGAAAGAAAGTTTGCCGGAGGTACCGGTATTGTTCTGGATGATCTGATGGCAGGTGTTTACAGTAATATTGCACTGAGGTTATTACTTCTGGCCGCTGAATAAATTGTAGCCGTTCACGGTTTGAAACTTGAAATTGGAAAGTAGAAATCGGGGAGAGATAAAATAGAAATTGGAAATTGGAAATTGGGAAGAACGGTACAAAACCATGAAGGCCAAATTTCTAATTTCTAATTTCAATGTTCCGTGAACGTTTACAATAAATTTAACCTGCTGTTTATAAAAGATATATTAGAAAGGAATTTATATTAATTTGAAACAGAAAAATTCATCGAAAAAGGCAATCAAACCTAAAAAAAGCAACCTCAGAGAAAACATTGAAGCAATAACTCTGGCGATTATATTAGCCTTATTCATAAGGGCTTTTATAATTCAGGCATTTAAAATTCCTTCCGGTTCAATGCAAAACACTCTTCAGATTGGAGATCATATCCTGGTAAACAAATTTATTTACGGAGTCAAACTTCCGTTTACTAGTACTACGATCATTCCATACAAAAATCCTCAAAGAGGAGATATCGTTGTTTTTAAATTCCGGCAGGAGCCTAAAAAGGATTTTATTAAGAGAACAATAGGTATCCCGGGAGATGTTATTGAAATCCGGAACAAGGAAGTCTATGTAAACAAAAAACGTTTTGAGCAAGACTATGCGATTTATACGGATCTTCATATAATTCCAAAAGCCATGCAGCCAAGAGATAATTTCGGACCGGTCACAGTACCTGAAGATTCGATTTTTGTGATGGGAGACAACCGAGATCACAGCTATGACAGCAGGTTCTGGGGTTTTGTGAATCTGAAAGATGTTAAGGGGAAAGCTTTTATAATATATTGGTCGTGGAATAATGACAATTTCGGGGTCAGGTGGGGCAGAATCGGGAAAATTTTAGAATAAAACAGGTGAATCGTGCGGTTTACAAAAAAAGATATTCTGGACATGGAGTCCCTTTCTGTTGACGAAATCAACTTGATTCTGGATACAGCCGACAGAATGAAGGAAATTTCGATAAGGCCGATTAAAAAGGTTCCGACTTTAAGGGGTAAAACAGTAGTTTTATTCTTTTATGAGCCCAGTACAAGGACACGCATATCTTTTGACATTGCCGCAAAGAGGCTAAGTGCCGACAGCCTGTCAATATCTACGGCCTCCAGCAGTATTGTAAAAGGGGAAACCCTGGCGGACACGGCAAGAAATCTTGAGGCCATGAATCCTGATGTTATTGTTTTGCGGCATTCATCAGCAGGCACTTCCCATCTGCTTGCAGGTCTGGTTAAATCTTCTGTTATTAATGCAGGGGATGGCATGCATGCTCACCCGACCCAGGCGCTCCTTGACCTGATGACAGTCAGGGAAAAGAGGGGGGGAATTTCAGGGCTGCGAATCGCAATAATTGGTGATATATCACACAGCAGGGTGGCAAGATCAAATATTATCGGCTTTACAAAAATGGGTGCCGAGGTTGTAATTGCCGGCCCTCCAACCATGATTCCAAAAGGCATTGAAACCCTTGGAGCATCAGTTAGTTATAATGTGGACGAGGCTATCTGCAATGCCGATGTTATAATGATGCTGAGAATACAAAAGGAACGACAAAAAAACTTTTTGTTCCCTACCGAACGTGAATACTCAAAAGTCTATGGACTTACAAAAGAAAGGGTGGAAAACGCACGAAGCAATGTGCTGATAATGCACCCGGGGCCTGTCAACCGGGGAGTTGAAATAGCTTATGAAGTTGTGGATGGCCCGTATTCAATAATTCTTGATCAGGTAACAAATGGCGTTGCCGTCCGCATGGCCCTTTTATATCTGGTATCAGGAGGTACACGAAATGCTGGTGCTGATTAAAGGCGGAAGAGTCATTGATCCCGGAAACTTAGACGGAATTGTGGATATTCTCATTAAAGATGGGAAAATAGCTGAAATAAAAGAGCGGAAAGCTGGAATCAGGGATCAGGGATCAGGGGTTGAAGGTCAAAATTCAAAATTCAAAATTCAAAATTCAAAACTCAAAGTTATTGATGCTTCCGGCAAAATAGTTACTCCAGGCCTTATCGACATGCATGTTCATCTGCGTGAGCCGGGCCATGAATATAAAGAAACAATAGAATCAGGCTGCCTGGCGGCTGCCCATGGCGGTTTTACCGCGATTTGCCCAATGCCGAACACAAATCCTGTTAACGACAACGGGCAGATAACCGAATATATATTAAAAAAAGCAGCCATTGCAGATACAGTCAGAGTTTATCCGGTTGCTGCAATAAGTAAAGGGTTAAATGGAAAATCTCTGTGCGAATATGGAGAATTAAAAGAAGCAGGGGCGATAGCGCTTTCTGATGACGGCAACCCTGTGAGTAACAGTCAGCTTATGCGAAGGGCTATGGAATATGCAAAGGGATTCAGTATGCCTATTATCTCTCACTGCGAAGACCTTGACCTTGCTGCAAATGGAGTAGTTAACGAAGGTGCTGTCGCAACAAGGATGGGACTGGCCGGAATACCTAATGCCGCTGAAAGCATAATGATTATGCGGGATACAGCTCTTTGCGAACTAACAGGAAGCTACGTCCACATTGCCCATGTCAGCACAAAGGAATCGGTACTGGCGATAAGAAATGCAAAGAAAAGAGGAGTAAAGGTAACTGCCGAAACCGCACCGCATTATTTTACACTGACCGAAGATACCGTAAAAGGGTATAATACTAATGCGAAAATGAATCCTCCCTTGCGCTCCAGCCAGGATAGAGAAGCAATTCTGGAGGGACTGGCAGATGGCACTATAGACGTTATAGCGACTGATCATGCGCCCCATTCTTACATTGAAAAAGAGGTGGAATTCGACCAGGCGGCTAATGGTATTATTGGGCTTGAAACCTCTGTTTCTTTATCATTAAAACTTGTTCACGATGGTGTAGTCTCATTAACAGGCCTTGTTGAAAAGATGTCAACAAATCCGGCAAAAATTCTGGGGCTCGACATCGGTATAAAAACCGGAAGACCTGCCGACATTACTATCATTGATCCAGACCTTTCATATAAAATCGATTCCGGCAAATTTCAGTCGCTCAGCCGGAACACTCCTTTCAATGGCTGGAATATGAAAGGCAAAGCAATCCTAACCATGGTCGGCGGTAAGATCTTATTTGATGAAACGACGACCCTGAACCGTGAACCCTGAACCGTGAACCTTTGGAACCTATGTCAAACAAATCCCAACATATACTGGTTGTTGATGATGAGCTTAGCATGCGCAAATTTCTTGAAGTACTGTTAAGCAGAGAAGGCTATAAGGTTTCCTGCGCTGAAAACGGGAAAACAGCTATCTCGATGATCAATAAAAAACACTTTGACCTTTTGCTTTGCGATATAAAGTTGGGTGATATAAGTGGACTCGACGTATTAAGGGCAGCAAAAAAACAGAGCCAACATACTGTGGTAATTATGATTTCCGCCTATGCATCTGCGGAAACCGCAGTTGAAGCCATGAATGATGGTGCTTATGACTATGTCCCCAAGCCATTTGACAATGAAGAGCTTAAACAAACCATAAAAAACTCTCTTGATATTAAAACAATAGAACATGAAAAAGAAATCCTCGACAGCGAGCTGAAAAAAAATCTCCACTTTGGCACGATACTTGGCAACAGCCCACGTATGCTGCATATCTATGATATGGTAAGGCAGGTTGCTAAAACCAGGACAAATATTCTTATTTCAGGTGAAAGCGGGACAGGTAAGGAATTAATTGCCCGTGCCATACATGAGCAAAGCAACCGCCGTGATGGGCCCTTTGTTGTTATAAACTGTGGAGGTATTCCTGAAACTTTAATGGAAAGTGAGCTTTTTGGTCATAAGAAAGGCTCTTTTACAGGTGCAACTCAGAATAAAAAGGGGCTTTTTAAGATTGCTGATAAAGGCACTATTTTCCTGGATGAAATTGGCGAATTCAGTCTTCCTATCCAGGTTAAGCTGCTCAGAGTTATTCAGGAAAGGGTATTCAAAGAAGTTGGTGGGAACGAGGATATATCAGTGGATATAAGAATTATTTCAGCTACCAACAAAAGCCTCGATGACGAAGTTATTACCGGAAATTTCAGAGAAGACCTGTTCTATCGCCTTAATGTAATAGAAATTAAGCTGCCGCCGCTCCGAGAAAGAAAGAGCGACCTTCGTGCCCTTGCCCAGCATTTCCTTGAAAAATATTCAAAAGAAATCGGCAAGGAAATTACCAAGATATCCTCATATGCCATTGACTTAATGCAAAAATATGACTTCCCGGGAAATATTCGCGAGCTTGAAAACCTGATAGAACGGAGTGTAGCCATCTCAAGCACAAATATTAT
This sequence comes from Deltaproteobacteria bacterium, assembly GCA_030611115.1. The sequence continues at coordinate 2,814 of JAUWQK010000039.1, read as the reverse complement.
TCTGCCTGAAAGTCTTGCCATTTCCATTCATAAACGCAGATGGATTGAAGGAATAAAAGATAAGCGTTTTGATCTTGATGAAGTTTCAAGGGGTGTTTCTCTTGATGCCATCCTTGAAAAAATTGAGAGATCCTATATTGAAAAAGCTCTTGATTGCAGCGATGGCAACAAAAACAAAGCAGCAGGTTTGCTTGGCCTTAGCCTGCGGTCTTTAAGATACCGCATTGAAAAGCTTGGATTTGAAAAGTAACACACACACCAATCCCCCTCTTGAGAGGGGTAGGCGCAAATTAGCAACCATTTTCCCATGATAGGCTGGGAGGTCGTATTTGAAAGATAATTCTCTGGATAAAAGACTTCGATGGTTGATATTTTTCAGGGTTGTAATTGCAACCTTCCTGCTCGGCATAACAACCCTTATCCGGATTAAAGAAACAGAACCATCTCTACAGGCAGCGCTCGCGCCGGTATATTTCATCACAGCATTAATCTATCTTTTTTCTTTTGCCAGCCTTTTCATTCCAAAGATCATCAAAAACATCAGGCTGAATATTTACATACAAAATCTTTCAGATGTTTCATTGATAACCGGACTTGTGTATGTAACCGGCGGAATTGAGAGTATCTATTCTGTCCTTTATCCTTTGGTTATCATCTATTCAACGATCTTTCTGGCAGGCAGAGGAGGGTTAATTTCAGCCTCGGTCGGCGGCATATTTTACGGGCTGCTGCTTGATCTGCAATTCTACGGTCTTATTCAACCGGTATCCATGTTAGGTTATGATTACAACTATGAAGCCGGTTATATCTTTTCGAGAATTTTTATCCACATCATATCTTTCTATATTGTTGCGCTGCTGACAAGTTTTGCCGCCAAACAGGAAAAGATGGCCAGGGACCTCCTGGAAGAAAAGGAAAGCGCATTTGATCAACTCGACCTGCTGCACAAAAGCATAATCGAGTCTGTAGATAGTGGGATATTAACAATCGATCTTAATGGAAATATAAAATCCTTTAATAAGGGAGCTGAAGAGATTACCGGTTTTTTGCGTTTTGAAATTATAAATAAAAAGCTCGATGATGTCTTCCCTGTTCTTTCAAGTATGCTGAATAAAAAAAACCAACTGAAACAGGGAAGCAGATTTGAAGTCACAGATTCGGGAAAGATGCTTGGTTGTTCTGTTACCCCCCTTGTTGACAGTAATAGAAAAAAAGTCGGCAATACTCTGATCTTTCAGGATTTGACGGTTATTAAAGAAATGGAACGTAAGATTGAAAGAAACAAAAGACTTGCCTTTGTTGGTGTAATGGCGGCAGGTCTCGCCCATGAAATAAGAAATCCTCTTGCATCAATCAGCGGTCCGATTCAGATGTTGAGCAAAGATCTTAGACTGGATGAAACAGATAGAAAGCTCATGCAGATCATTCTGAGAGGAAAGGATCGGCTTGACGGCTTTGTTAAAGACTTCCTTCTCCTGGCGCGGCCGAAACCGTCTGAGCGGAGGGATATTAACGTTAAAGTCATTATAGATGATCTCCTCGAATCTCTTCGCTTTAGTCCTGGATGGCGTGAAGATATCGAAGTAATCAAGAACTTGTGCAATCAGGCCGGTATATATGGAAACAAAGCGGAGATAAGACAAGTAATCTGGAACATGGTTTCAAATGCCATCCAGGCAATGCCCGAAGGAGGCAAATTGCAAATAGAAACCAGAGCGGTTTTTAATGATACAAAAGAATATCTTGAGATACGGATAAGCGATAACGGCTGTGGAATCGAAGGAAAAAATCAAGACAAAGTATTTGAACCTTTTTACACAACAAAGAAGAATGGCACAGGCCTTGGACTGGCAATTGTAAACAGGATTGTGGAGACTCACATGGGGAAAATCAGAATCAAAAGCAAACCAGGAAAAGGAACGGATTGTATAGTTCTGCTGCCTACAAAACCGTAGGTTTTGAAGTGCCTAAACTGCCTAAAGTATGTTAAAGTGCCTAAAATTAAGGAATGCGCCTTCGGCGCTGCTATTTTTAAAGTGAGGTTAGGTTAGAGGTGGAAAGGTGGATAATAAAGAATTTGCCGCAGTACTTGAAAAACGGACGCGGGAATTCGCAGTACGAATTATTCGCTTATCTTCGAAGCTGCCGAATACACCTGAAGGCAAAGTAATACGGAATCAGATTGCTAAATCCGGCACATCTATCGGCGCTAATTATCGTGAGGTAAATCGTTCCAGAAGCAAAGCGGATTTTAAAAACAAAATCGTCATTTGTGCAAGCGAAGCAAGCGAAACTCAATATTGGCTTGAAGTAGTTGTAGAGGCAAAAATGTCGCCATGGGAGCAGGTAAAAGCAGAACACGAAGAATGCGGTGAACTATTGGCCATCTTCACTTCGATTTCTACAAAACTTTAAAATAGCCAGAACACCTTAACTTTAGGCATTTTAGGCACTTTAATATACTTTAGGCACTTTTTATTAATACAGGAGTAATGAATGGCGAAGATCCTCGTTGTTGATGATGATGAGGGTATGAGAGAATTTCTTGAGATCCTGCTTGCCAGAGAAGGATATGAGGTTGTCTCTGCTTCCGGAGGTAAAGAAGCGTTAAGTTTCTGCAAAAAGCATAAATTCGACCTGGCCATTACTGATCTGAAGATGCCCAAAATCGATGGAATCGATGTTTTGAAAAAAATCAAAGAGATTTCACCGAAAACCCTGGTCATATTAATTACAGCTTACGCTTCAGGGGAGACAGCGGTTGCCGCAATGAAAGAGGGGGCATACGACTATCTTGAGAAGAATTTTGACGTT
>JAUWQK010000248.1 GCA_030611115.1 Deltaproteobacteria bacterium | reverse complement strand
GGTGGATAGGCTGAAGGCTGAAGACTGTTAGGAAAAAGCGCATTTTGAAGCCATGTTTGGTGCAAGAATCAGATGTTTCCGCTAAAGTACGGCAATCGTGCTTTTTTGACCCCCATCAGCCTTCAGTCTAAACAGCTTCAGCCTGACTACGTGAGTAGTCACATTAATCTTTTGTCATTAAATATGTTCATGGCTTCTTTTGCGCCCCTGCAAGTAGTTGCAACCACTGCATCACGAGCTCTCCTGGTTATTCTATCTAAAAGCTTTTTTTCATTTGTACTGAATTTACCCAGAACATAGTTCGCAACACCGATGTTTTCTTCAGAACGCCCGATACCAATGCGAAGCCGAACAAAGTTACTGCTGCCCACTGTTTCGATTATTGATTTTAAACCTTTGTGTCCTCCATGTCCTCCATTTTCTTTAATTTGCAATCTTCCAAAAGCAAGATCTATGTCGTCATGTATGACAAGCATATTCTCAAATGGTATTTTGAAGTAGTTTAAAATTCTTTGAACCGGAATGCCGCTCAGGTTCATAAAAGCCATTGGTTTTGCAAGGATAACTTCAGAGTCTTCAATTAATCCGCGTCCGAATAATGCATCAAACTTTCTTTTTTCAATTGAAATGGAAAAGGATTCCGCAACCTCATCCAGTACCATAAATCCTGCATTATGACGGGTCTTTACATATGCATCACCGGGATTGCCCAGACCAACTACCAGAAGTACTTTCTTTTGAGGCATAAGGTAACTTTATTCTTCGGTTTTAGCTTCAGGTGGTTCTTCTCCTTCAACTGCCTCTTCGGCCCCTTCTTCAGCTTCTTCTACCTCTTCTTCTACTTCAGCCTTCGGGCTGACTATTGTTATGACAGTAAAATTAACATCCGCAGGAATCTCAATATCACCCTGGAGCGGGATTTCTTGAACGTGGATTGAATCTCCAATATCAAGGTCTGTGATGTCGATTTCTATTGTCTCAGGAATTTCAGCCGGCAGACAAAGTATTTCCAGTTCACGCCTGATTATCTGCAATATTCCGCCTTCTTCGACACCTCGTGATTTTCCTTTGGCTACCACAGGAATTTTGACCCTGATTTTACGATCCATTGATATTTCATAGAAATCAATATGTTGATAGTTTCGTGAAACCGGATGGATCTGCAATTCCTTGATCATGGCGGTCCTGGAGGTATTTTCGCCATTGAGGATAGTTAGATTCAAAAGAGCCTGACTTGCGGTACTCTTTTTTAATGCTTTTTCAAGATTGTTTATCTCGACTGAAAGCAGGACAGGTTCTGCCCCGGGACCGTAAAGAACAGCCGGTATTTTTTCTGCACGGCGCAGAGCCCGTGCTTGACCTTTACCTGTAGAATTTCTTATATTTGCTTTAAGTTCAATTAATTCCAAAAAACTCCCCCCTTAATAACGCGTTATAAATTTATATTATAGAAAATCCCATTTTTTGCCTAATGAGGTAATAATAGGATAGATAGGTAAAAAGTGCCTAAAGTTGTGGTACGCCTTTGGCGTGCTAATTATAATCCAAAACTACAGGAGATTGCCACCCCCTCGTGCATTTTAGGCACTCATGTCCGCATCGAAGGTGCGATAAGTTATACAAAAAGTGATGTTACTGAATCACCTTTATGGCTGCGTATTATTGCTTCCCCAATAAGATCTGCAACTGACAGAACTTTAATTTTATCACATGCGCTGGACTTGCTGTTAAGAGGAATAGTATCTGACACAACCAGGCTTTTTAAAGGCGAATCGTCTAACCGGTCAACTGATTCGCCGGACAATACGGGATGTGCACAACATGCATGTATTTCCTTTGCGCCTTTGTCGATAATGGCATGGGTAGCTTCAATTAATGTTCCTGCAGTGTCAACCATATCATCAAGGATGATTGCGACTTTTCCTTTAACATCGCCTATTACAGCCATAGCTTTGGCCTTATTCGGTGCCTCCCTGCGTTTATCGATAATGGCCAAATCCGCATGCAGACGTTTTGCAAAAGCCCTCGCTCTTTCGACTCCTCCGGCATCCGGAGAAATTATTACAAGATCCTCTTGAAAATTGGTTTTTATATAATTCAGGATAGCTGAAGCAGCATAAAGATTGTCCACGGGAATATTGAAAAAGCCCTGGAGTTGACCTGCATGTAAATCCATTGTGATTACCCTGTTCGAACCGGCAACTGTCAGCAGATCTGCCACAAGTTTGGCGCTGATAGGAACTCGGGGTGCAACTTTTTTATCTTGTCTTGCATAGCCGTAATAAGGTATTACAGCCGTTATTATGTTTGCTGAGGAACGCTTGAAAGCGTCTATCATAAGAAGCAACTCAACAAGGTTATCATTAACAGGCGGGCAGGTTGACTGGATAATAAAGACGTCTTTCAATCTT
>JAUWQK010000257.1 GCA_030611115.1 Deltaproteobacteria bacterium | reverse complement strand
TCAGGGAGATCTCTGAAAAAGTACCCATTGTTACTAATGCAGATGCGGATCATTCCATCGATATTCTGGAGCTTGCCGGCAGCACTTATATCTTTCAGTTTATGAAGATGCTTGGAGAATCCCTGGCGCGAAGAACGCTCGGAATGAGTATGGGGGCAAATGTTATCGGAAGATTCGATCAACTGCTCATCGCCGAAGCATCTGCAATGAGAACACCGCTTGAGGGAAAGACCCTCATTCAAAGCAACCTGCGAGAAAAAACCGGAGTAACAGTTGTCGGGCTTTGGGAGAGAGGTAAATTTGAAATCCCCCATCCCCAAACTCGAATCAAGCCTACAACTGTTCTTCTGCTGGCCGGTTCTGCTGAACAGATCAATAAATATAATGAGATCTTCTGCATTTATCGCATTTATCACACCACCAATGCTCCTGTCCTGATATTAGGTGGAGGCCGTGTCGGGCGCGCTGCAGCAGAGTTCCTGGAAGAGCGTCAGGTTGCTTATCGATTTGTGGAGAAGAATCCGAAATTCATTGAAAACAATGAAAAATATATTCATGGGGATGCTGCCGACATCAATATCCTGCATAAGGCTGGAATAAAAGAGGCGCCGTCCGTCATAATTACCACACATAATGACGCTATGAATATTTATCTCACCATTTATTGCCGGCGATTACGACCCGATATCCAAATTATCAGCAGGGCAAACATGGATAGAAATATTTCCAGATTACATAAAGCGGGAGCTGACCTGGTTATGTCATATGCTTCCATGGGTACTAACACCATAATTAATCTTCTGAACCCAAATAAAATATTGATGTTTCAGGAGGGGCTGAATATTTTCCGCGCTCCGGTGCACGCATCTCTTGCTGGTAAATCTCTTGCTGAAAATCAGCTCCGGGAACAAACGGGTTGCAGCGTGATAGCCATTAACACACAGGGCAAGTTAAATATTAACCCCAATCCCTTAATTCCTCTTGATAAAAATGACGAGATGATCTTAATCGGCACTGCCGACGCAGAAAAGCGCTTTTTTGAAAGCTATTACCATCTGTAGCCCCCACAACCACTACCATAACTTTAGGGTTCGCTCAAAATTTCTATCGAGAACTAAAAAATATATCAATCCTTTTCCATGAGCCTCTGCTCCAGCAGCCATCTCCATACCGGCTTGGCCCTGACTGTAATACCTTCTGCCTGAAAGTCTTTTTCCTGATTGTAAGTCAGTATTAAATTTTCCTTAATTCTAAAATATTTCGCGGTTGCAATAATTGCATCCAGCTCCCTTTTTATGGTTTCTTCATGGCTGATATCCATGCAAACCTGAACCGCCATGGCGGGATGTCCTTTGCTGTCTATTGCAATGAAATCCACCTCCTGCCGTTTAGTGCGTGTTAAATAGTAATGGACCCTTGACCACCGTTGATACAGATGGACAAAAACCATATTTTCAAGTGCCCTGGAATAAGAGCCATCCCAGATAAGGCTGTTTTTATTTGCAAGCGCCCAGTCAATTGCATAAATTTTTTTATAGTTTCTTTCCTGATCTTTAAGAGAGTCTGAAAAAATAGGCGCGGTAAACAACAGCCAGGAATCTTTTGCCCAATTTATATATTCCCTGATACTATCCCGACTGCTTTTAAATCCAGCTTGCTTTAAATAGCGAAAACTGCTCTGGAGCGTATGTGCTTTGCTGATATTAGACATCAAATAATTATAAAGATGAATGCACTGTTTCGGTTTGCTCACGTTATAGCGCTGTATGATATCTTTAAGAATCATTGTGTCGAAATACTCTCTTAGCAATACCTCCTTTGTATATTCTTCGGCATTAACAATGGCGGGATAGCCTCCCCACTTCATAAATTCGTCAAACATCCGCCTTGCCTCAGCCTGTCCTTTTGTTGATTTATAATCATGCTTGAAATTCTTAAATCTAAGAAACTCGGAGAAACTCAATGGATACAAGGTAGAAGAAACAGCTTTGCCGCGAAGCTCGGTGGCAATGTCGTGCTTCAGCAGTTTTGAAGATGACCCTGTGACTACCACCTTCCAGTTGGGATTTCGTGACAGGTCAATCACATATTCCTCCCATCCGGAGATCTTGTGAATTTCATCAAGAACAAAAAGCAAAGGCGTTTTTAGGTCAACGTCGGGGCTTAGTTTTAAAAATGTATTTTGGATGATTTTAA
>JAUWQK010000084.1 GCA_030611115.1 Deltaproteobacteria bacterium | reverse complement strand
ATAAATATAAAAACATAAAACAAATAATCAATAATCAATAATCAATAATCAATTGTTAATAACTAATTGTTAATAACTAATTGTTAATAACTAATTGTTAATTAAGGATAAAAATATGTCTCGACACTTATGGGTAAAGGCCAGGGATAGGCTGAAGACTCTTAGGAAAAAGCGCATTTTGAAGCCATGTTTGGTGCAAGAATCAGACCCGCCCGCCTCGCCTGAGCTCGCGATGGCGGGCAGGTGTTTCCGCTAAAGTATGGCAATCGTGCTCTTCTGACCCCTTCAGCCTTCAGACTATACAGCTTCAGCCTGACTACGTGAGTAGTCACTATATTTTATACCCAAATCTATGCGCCTACTTGGGGAAGTTATTTCGTCCCGGTTCCTCAACCTGAAAGGAATAAATTATATTTGACACTTTAGCTCCTTTTTATTATTATTCTTCACTATATGAAATTTATCAGAAAATAAACAGGTTGCAAGCTTATTTATTTTGGCAAAATTAAAAAATCCATCTGCAACCTCGACTCATTCTCCAAAGCAGGTCTTTTCAACGTATTTGAGGTAATGTTTTAAATGCAACAAGTGGTTTCATTTCTTCAATAAATTGGCAAGAGGACTTATCTCGTGTTTTTAGATAGATTACAGAGAGTTAGCATTTCAACAAAAATAATTTTGGGATATCTACCGATTTTCCTGGTTATGATCATAATAAGTATAGTCGCTCTTTCAAATCTTAATGAAGCAAACAGGACCAGCAAAAATATTATAGAACATGATATTGTTTTGCTGGAAGCCGCTAATAATATGCTCGACAGCCTTCTGGCACAAGAATCTTATGGCCGTCGCTATTTAATTCTGGATAGTCAGGAGATACTGGGACTGTTCCGGCAGCGAAGTGATGAATTTGATACGCTTGTCTCTAAAATTCAGGGACTTGCAGAATCCCAAAACATTCCTTCAAAGCAGTTGTCAATTCTCCATAATGAATTTAATAATCTTTACGAAGATCGGCTAAAGAATACAGGCAATAAATCATCAATCCTTACAAAGGAATATGATGCAAAAATCAAAAGTAAGCTGGACGAATTAATAGCTCTGATTCAAATGATGAGGTTGAATGTAAAAGAAAATCAAAACCAGATGATTATCAAGAATAGCGATGCCGGATTGAAAGCGTTTCGCATTACTGTTATATTATCAAGTCTTGGCCTTATTCTGGGTATAGGTGCTGTAACCCTGACGACTCGCAATATCGCAAGATCTATCCAGCAACTAAAATTAGCAACAAATGAGATAGCAAAAGGCAGATTCAATCATATTCCAGATGTTACGGTTCAGGATGAATTAGGTGAACTTGCAAATGCTTTTATTAAAATGGCTCATCTGTTAGCCTCTCTCGAAGAAGCCAACTTGAATGCAAATCCGTTGACAAGGCTGCCGGGTGGAATAGCAATTGAGAATGTTCTGAAAAATAGACTGGCTGCAAGCAAATCTGTGACATTCTGTTTGCTGGATATAGACAATTTCAAATCGTTCAATGATCATTATGGATATGCTGCGGGCAATGAAATTATAAAAACAACGGCAAAAATTATTGAAAAAACAACTGCCGAATATGGAACAAATGATGATTTTGTGGGGCATATAGGGGGAGATGATTTTGCAATCTTAACAACCACAGAAAGGTACGATAAACTTTGCAGCAATATTATCGAAGAGTTTGATAAAAAGATTGTTGACTTCTACAATGCCAAAGACAGGGCAAATGGTTATATCATGGGGGAAACACGCCAGGGCGATAAAATAAAATTTCCGATCATGTCTATTTCCATTGCTGTTGTTCTTTCAAATAATGAGAAAAGGCATATAAGTCATATTGAAATTGGAGAGATTGCTGCAGAAATAAAAGAACATGCAAAAAAAATTCCTGGTAGTGTGTTTATGGTCAATCGAAGAAAAAAGTGATATAGACTTTCAGATAATTAATTTCACAAGGCCAGAAGGAGGAAGGCGTATTAGTTATACGTCGACGACTGATAACACAGTGAAATTATTTATCTGAAAGTCTATAGTTAGCGAAAATAAATTGATTATAAAATAATGGAGGCGTGTGAAACCAAACTATCTTTTAAAGCTAATTGTTTTATTTTTCTTACTTTGTATGGTAATTTTCATTACTGGTTGTGTACAGCAAGCGAAAAACATAAAAGACTCAACCTATTATCTCGCCTTGCAAACGAAAGAAATTAAAACCGAAATTTCTCACCTGGAAAACGCTCTGAAAAGCGAAGACGAGTCATTATCCAGACCGACCTCTCTTGATTATTTTTATTTAGCATTGCTTTATTCGCACTTCAAAAACCCTGAACCCGATTACAAGCACGCATTTAAAAACCTGGAGGAATATATCTCATTAGATCCGGAAGGAGCCGAACAAAAAAGTTCTGTTCAATATCTGAGGAGCCTTTTAAAGAAATTAATAAAAAATGAGAACCTTTGTAATGAATTAAAAACTCTTATCACGACCTTAAAGCAGGAAAACAAAACGTTAACGAAAAAATACGAAAACCTGCTAATAGAAAATCAGAATACTAAAGAAATAATAGAGAAACTAAAGCAGCTTGATATTCAACTGGAGAAAAAAAGGGGGGGAAGATGAAATAAGGAACATTATGCAGCAAGTTCTACCCCCATAAGCGCTAACTTAAGCTGCGAGATAGTATTCGGGATGATATTTAGAATATCGACATTCGACATTCTTTTTTGTTTTGCAACTTTTTTGTATTGCGCCCCTTATAAGGGTTTGCATTGTGAATGTATTACTTATTGATATAAACCCTTTTGCTCCATCCTTGACCCCTATCTCGTTGGGATACATTGCATCATTTCTCAAATCCAAGGGTTTTAATACCAGGATATTGTCACTTGGAGAGAATACACATATCTCCCGCACAAATCTTTGTGAGATTGTCAAAAGGTTTAATCCCGCCCTGGTTGGGCTGTCAGCCTATCAGAGAACCATGCTTTATGTGAATGGCCTTGCAAAACTCATAAAGTCACTGGACAGAGATATCAAGCTCGCCATTGGGGGACCGCAGGCCACGTTTATGCCGTCTTCGGCTTTTTCCGAACTACCTGACATTGACTATATATCTCGATCTTCAGGTGAGGAGACACTCTTGCATGTTGCGCAGGCCATCAAAAACGGGACTCCCTTTTCCAATCTTCTGGGTGTCAGTTACAAAGATGCAAGCGGTGAAGTCTTTGATACGCCCGAACTCGATGCAGCGGCTGATCTTGACCTTTATTCCTCCCCCTATCTTGATGACGTTTTCGACTACTCACGCATGGGTGAAGCCATTATACTGACGTCTCGCGGATGTCCTCACGACTGCATATACTGTTATACGCCCAATGCATTCAAGCACAAAGTGAGTTTCCATTCAATCGATAGAGTCATTGAGGAAATCAAGTGGATCAGAAAAAAAGGCGTAAAGAGACTCTGGTTTGCCGATCCAAATATTTCCTTTAAGCCTGCACGGCTTGTGGAAATTTTTGACAGAATGCTGTCAGAGGGTCTTGATATGCAGATGTGGCTGCAAACCCGGGCAGACCTCGTGAACCCTGAAGTGATGAAGATAATGAAGCGCGCAGGTGTGAGTACCATTGCCTTTGGATTGGAATCAGGCTCAGAACGAGTTCTGGCGAAGCTTGGCAAGCACATATCCGTTGAAAGGGTGGCTGAAGCAGTCAAGCTGGCTCAGAATGAAAATATAGAAGTAGAGCTTTTTACCATTTTTGGTCTTCCATATGAAACCTTTGAGGATGCTGTAAAGACCCTGGAATTTATGAAAGCAAATAAAGTCAAAATCATGGGCAATACAAACTCCCAGCAGATGCAGATCTACTTTGGAACACATATGGCCAGGCATTATGATGAATACAAGATTAAACCCTTGAACAACAAGCGGCCGGTGTATCTTTCCATTGGAAACAACTATGAGACGGATTGTATGAATTACAAGGAAATCCAAAAGATTCAGGCCCTGTGGAAAGCCAATTCCCTCGACAGGGGCAAAAGGATTGTGTTGTAGACTTTCAGATAATTCATTTCACAAGGCCAGAAGGAGGAAGGCGTATTAGTTTTATACGTCGACGACTGATAACGCAGTGAAATCACCTACCACGCCCATAGGACGTGGTTTGATGAAGACCCCTCGAAGGGGTCTAAAAGCATCGCAATTGCTGCAGATTACAATCCAATATTCAGGACGTAGCTATCAAGCTAAAAGACTATGAACATCGAACATCGAACGTCCAACGTCGAATTTTGAATAAGGTATTCTGTCAATTTATAAACTGGCGGAGCGGAGCGATTTCATCATTCGATGTTCAACGTTCGATGTTGGATGTTCGATGTTCAAAAAAACGATTTACTCTGCCGTTCAATATTCTTGCCGGAACGGTCAAACCTTTTAGGGTCGCTCGGGCAGAGCCCGAGGTTTAATTAAAAACAATTATTGATTGTCGTTTGAACTTATTTTCGTGTTTAGGTGATAACATTTTTTGTTCATCCAGGCATTTTGCGGTCGAGGTTTCGATTTCGTGAAAAAACATCTGTTCATCGTAGCAGCTATTTTAGTTTTTTCGCTCCATGGATTGTCAGGTCGTATTTTTGGTGCGGATGATGTGGTAAAAATAAACAAAATAGCCCTGATGCCTTTCAACACATTTACCGTCGAAGACATGTCCATTGATATGACGCGTTTTATATCGGATTGTCTCATAAAGAATGAATTTGAGGTTATTTCTCAGGATATCCTGGAAAATTTCCTTGTCAAAAGAAGAATCCGTGGAACGGAATTCCTGGACAAACCGGCTATCAGAGAAATGGGCGCTGATTTAAAGGCGACTGTCTTGATGCTCGGGTCTGTTGATCTCCTTGAAGATGGTGAAAATCCACAGATAGCCATGAATGCCCAGATGATCAATTGTTTTGACAGCTCTGTTGTCTGGGCAAACTCTATTTCACGCACTGGTGACGACTTTGCCACATTTCTCGGCATAGGCAGGATAACTTCTTTGATGAAGTTGATAGAAATCACAGTAGGGGAACTCTTAAACGACTTGCCCTCTACTGTTAACGTTATCGTCGATATGGGCAGCTCCTCCATAACCCCCATTGAAATCAGCTATGCAGGTTTTTTTCCTGATGTGTTAAGAGGTGGCGAGACAACAAGCATCTCAATAGAGGTCAAAGAGATCACCAAAAAACTGCGAGATATCAGGGCATTTGTCCTTGATAGCGAGATTGACCTTAAAACCAAGGACGGAAGATGGTATACCGGAACTATTTCGGCTCCAGACATTGATGGAGTCTATTCGCTGAAGATTTACGTATCGGACCGATGGAACAGGCTTTTTAGTGTAAACTCCGCAGCCAGACTGACTGTCCACAACAGCCCACCTGAAGTCACTCTTTTGTTTCAGAAAAGACTTATATCTCCCAATAATGATGGCATCAATGACTATATTCAATTCTTCCCCGAACTCCTGAAAGCAATCACATTAGAAAGCTGGCGGGTTGAAATTACAGATAAAGACGGCAACATCGTGAGATCTGAAGACGGTTTCGGCATGCTGCCCACAGATTTTTTCTGGAGGGGTGAGAACAATAAATACGCTACAGTTAAAGATGGAACATATTTCTGTCGATTCTTTGTTAAAGATAAGGCAGGCAACCGGACGTCTACAGAAAAGGAGAAGCTCGTGGTCGACAAAACTCCGCCGGAGGCTACCGTTGTTCTTGCCGTGGAAGATGAAGAAAGCCTTACCCTGTCGCTAAAAACCAAAGATATAAGCAAAATAGCCGACTGGAAAGTCATTGTTTACGACAGAACAGGCGCTGAAGCAGGAAAGTTTGAGGGCAAGGGGAATATCCCGGCAACCATTGTCTGTCCGGTAAAAGAAAAATCAAAAGAAGATCTGAGCCCGGAAGAAGAGGGTGTGCTCACCTATTCGCTTGAAGTGAGAGATATAGCGGGAAACAGATTGCAAATAGAAAGACAACCCTTAAAATGCCTTGAACCTGAAGTAACTGAGCCCGAGAAAAAAAAGGATGAGTGGGTTGAGGATTTTTGAGTTGATGAGCCTGACAAAAAAGTTTATTTTTCTGCTTGTTATCTTGGAATTTATCTCGGCTTGTTCATCGGCTACCACCCCATATGCCTATGTCCGAAAAAACCATGATCAGCCAGGGGTTAAAAAAGTAGCGATTTTTTCTTTTCACAACAACACAACGATCGCCGAAGCGAATAAAATTGTAACAGGGGCCTTTGTCGCAAGCCTGGTTAAAATGAGAAAGTTTAAGGTGGAATTTCCGGGTAACATCAAGAGCTTTCTTGTCAGCGAACGAATTATTGTGAGAACCGGCGTTGACCTCAATACTATCAAGCTTATGGGAAGAAGATTGGGGGTGGATGCCGTAATCATGGGCAGGATAGAAGAATTCGTGGGGGTGGAGGAAAAGAAAAGGGGCGTTATTCCGGTGGTTTCCATCAGTTCGAGGATGGTGGACGTCCGAACAGGGAAGATTTTGTGGATGGCGCAACATAGAAAAACCGGCGACGACTATATAAAAGTTCTTGATTTCGGCAAGGTCAGGTCGGTGGGCGAGTTGACCCAAAAAGTGGTTCTGGAGATGATTGAGATGATGCCATGATAGTAACTACTCAGGTGGAAAGACTGAAGGCTGAAGGCTGAAGGCTGTTAGGAAAAAGGG
>JAUWQK010000020.1 GCA_030611115.1 Deltaproteobacteria bacterium | reverse complement strand
ATTCCTTAACTTTAGGCACTTTAGCTCACTTCAAACTCCATCTCACTTTATTTTTGGTCAAAGCTGGAATCACCTCTAAAAAGTGTAAATCGGCAACAGTGAGCTAATATTCTTTTGGCATATTATCCAACTCTGCCAGTGTAAAGATAGGACCATCTTTGCATACATATTCTTTTCCGATATTACATCGGCCGCATATCCCTATGCCGCATTTCATCCGCATTTCAAGTGACATTATTATATGATCATGGGTGTATCCGAGTTTGTCAAGCACAGGCTGAGTAAACTTGATCATAATGGGGGGGCCGCAGATTAAAGCATATGTATCTGAATTCCCGGGCGGAGCTTTTTGTTCGGTGATGGTCGGTACAAAACCGACATTGTATTTCCAGTCCGGGTCATCTGTTCCGTCCACGGTGATATGCATATTTATATCGTCACGAGTTTCCCACTCTGCAAGTTCATCCCTGTAAAGCAGCATACCGGGAGATCTGGCACCGTATATAACATTAATATCTTTAAAATTCATGCGATTTAAAGGATCAAGCATATATATTATGGATGAACGGAGAGTAGTAAAGGCAAAACCGCCGCCGATTATTACTATATTCTTTCCTTTCAGTGTATCCCATGTATGGCGGCCAAGCGGCCCGCGGACGCCTATAATATCACCGGCCTTCATTGAATGGAGACAGGTTGTAACCAGTCCAACCTTGTTGACAGTGAACTTTAGAAATCCTTTTTCGGTTGGAGATGATGCAATCCCAATGGGTATTTCACCCTTTCCTGCCACAGAAAGTTCGGCAAACTGACCCGGCATATAAGAAAATTTTTCTTCATCATCAGGGTTTAAAAAAACCAGTTTGAATGTTTTGAGATTTTTATCTTCGGTTTCAGTTATTATTTCATCAATGCGAACCGGATAAGGCAGGTACGGATTTTGCAAAGTATTCCTCCATCATCAATCATCATAGTTGTTCATAATATCGCAGACCCTTCGTATATCGATATTAACCGGACATAATCGAATGCAGCGCCCGCATCCGACACATTGTATCCCATCATTGTATTTGTCTACGTAATATTTAAGTTTGTGCATGAAACGCTGACGAACTCTTTGCACCTTGGAGTTTCTCGGATTGTATCCAGTGCCGTGGAGTGTAAACAAAGGATACATGCAGCTATCCCAGTTGCGCATACGTATGCCGGAGTTCCTGCTGACTTCATCCTGTATATCGAAACACCAGCATGTTGGGCAGCCATAGGTACATGTTCCGCAGTTTATACATGCAAAAGCTATTTCCTCCCAAAAGGGTGCGGCATATAGATCGATTGTTGATTTGTTCTTTAGCTGATCAGTTGAGACAAAAGAGACTATTTTTTCTTCCGCCTTCATTTTCATATTTTTGATTGTTTTTTTCGCGGCTATGGGGTCGGTCTCGGTCTCCCATCCAGCAGATTTTATAAAGTTTTTACCCCTTGGAGTTAAAATTTTTGCAATAAAGTTTTCTCCTTCATCAACGAGGAGCAGATCGAGTCCGTCTTCGTAAAAAGGCCCACAGCCGGCACTTGTACAGAAACAAGTGCTGCATGGACTACTGCAAGCCAGCCCTATAAATATTGTTGCTTCATAAGCGCTCAGCCAGTAAGGATCTTTATATTCAGGTGTGTCAAAGTTGCGTTTAACAAGTAGAAAAGATGCCGCATCACATGGCCTTATTCCTATTAAAGCCCGCGGTGAATAATCTTTATTTATTTCTTTTAATATATGATGATCTTCTTTGCTTTCATCCAAAGAATATTCAAACATTGTCTCAGACTGGGGAAAAACAATGGATTTTGGTGAAAGAAGTGTATTAAGATAATTAAGATCCGGGAGCTCGCCTTTACTGAGTTCTTTAAAAACATGATGTTTATTATTCTTTACAGGGCCGAATAATCTATAATTTCCATATAAATTTTCGAGTCCGTTTGCCCAGTTTTTTTTGTCAATATTTATGAACTTCATAAAATTTGCCTTTTATTGTAACATCTTAGCTTTATAAAACAAAAACCGGCCGTGCATGAGCTTCAGGTGTGATCAATTTCAAAACAGGAAATTGTTTGAGTGCATTAGAGATCGTTAAGAAAGAACCTATCCGGATTATGTGTTTTTCTATAAAATTTCGCTGAACTGCAACCATATCTTTTAATTTGCGGCAAGTTCTTTCTTTACGATATCTTATGCGCGAGTTTTTCCTGGTTTGAAATTGATCACACCTGAAGCGGATATATTTCAAAGCGCTAAAGTGTTTGCCTTTTATTTAATAAAATCTTCAGGATCATCGGGCCTGTATGTATCAAGTGGCGGCCGTTCATCCAGGGACAGACCTGCTTCCCAGCCATAAAGTTCAAGGCAGTCCTTTTCCAGTTTTTTTGTGAATAACCTTACTTTTATTCCCATTGGGCATGCCCGTTCACAGGCGCCGCAGTCAGTACATCTGCCTGCGCAGTGATATGCCCTTAAAAAGTGAAATGTCCTTGTATCAACAGGGTTTGTGCTTTTACCTACCCACTGCGGCCTTGATTCGTCCACAAAGCATGTGGGACAGTAGCAAAGAGGGCATGCATTCCTGCAAGCATAACAGCGAATGCAGGGAGACAGAAGATCTTCAAAATATTTCCATTTATCTTCAGTCGCCATGGCCTCGATTTTGCGCACATCCTCATATCTATCTATATCTTTTTGTTCATCTAAAAGATCGGCAGCAAGCTCGTCATATATAACTGGATTTCGGTGTATGCATATTTTGCAGTTTTCCTGTAATAGATCATTTTTATTTAAGGTCTTCTCAAAACCTTCTCCTTTTACAATTATATTTTCTTCGTCTTCCAAGACTTCATTTATTTCATTTTCAAACATGGAAGTTATTTTATTTTTATCAATCATTCCTTTGCACGGCACACCGATTACAAGAAGTTGCTCCCTTTTTATCTTGTTTTCTGTTATATGGGTTACAATATTCCTTGAATCGCAGCCCTTGGCAATTATAGCTATTTTTTCTTTTCTGCCGGTCAGGTAGTTTGCCAGATTTATCCCGCAGTTGCTGTCCCATACAAGTTCTTTTACATCTTCCGGGGTTTTCACAAAACATGGCTCATTCATCATGGGAACGGTTCCCTTACGGAAGCCGATGACTATTTCAACTTTTTCTTCTTTTAAAAGTCTTGCCGATATTTCTTTAATTTTTGCTGTGTAATCTGACATATGCATATTAAGCAACCTTATAACGGTTCACGGTTCACAGTTTTAATTTCTTCCCAATTTCTACTTTCCAATTTCAAGTTTCAAGTCGTGCACGGTTACGAACTATGCAACGACTGAAGCATTTTAATCGTTAACTGTTAACCGTAAACACTTTTTTTTATCCCATGTTTCCTCGGACCCAGTGCCTTTACTGCCGAGGTGACTTCTTTAACTGTGCTTGCAAACTTTGTGGATTCAGCAGAGGATATCCATGAGAAATGGAGACGGCCCGGCTCGATTCCCATATATTCTATAAGATTTTTAAAAAGAGCGAACTTCCGGCGGGCATAATAATTACCTTCCAGATAATGGCAGTCTCCTGGATGACATCCTGATACCCAGACCCCGTCCGCACCTTTCATGAATGCTGCCAGAATAAACTTCGGGCTCATCCTGCCGGCGCATGGAATCCTTATTACCCTGACATTCGGCGGATACTGCATACGGCTGATACCCGCAAGGTCGGCTGCTCCATAGCTGCACCAGTTGCACAAGAAACCGACTATTCTGGGTTCCCAATCTTCCATTATTATTTTCTCCTTACCTGCCAACTTATACCGCTTTTTCTAATGCAAAAATCTGTGAAAATATCTGATTATTGTCAAATCCTTTAAGATGTATTGCGCCCGATCTGCATGATGCTGTGCATAGCCCGCATCCCTTGCAGAGAACAGAGTTAATTTCCGCCTTGCCCGTAAACGGGCCTTTCTCAATAAAAGATGGTGCTGAAAAGGGACAGATATCGATGCATACGCCGCAACTGCTGCAGTTTAAAGGATCGATATACGCAACCGTGCCGCTCATATTTGTTGTTTTTTTGGCAAGCAGCGTTACAGCCCTTGTTGCTGCGGCCTGCGCCTGCGCTATTGATTCATCAATCGGCTTTGGCGCATGCGCTAATCCGCAAATAAACACACCGTCCGTTGCACAATCAACAGGCCTGAGTTTAACATGCGCTTCCATAAAAAAACCGTCATCATTAAGGGTCACTTTGTACATTTGTGCAAGCGGGTTTTTTTCCGGTGGTATAATGGCGGATGCAAGAACCAGAAGATCCGGCCTTATCTCAATCTTTCGTTTAATTGTGGAGTCAGTGAAGCTTATCCGCAAGTCTTCATTATCATTATCTACGCTTAATTCCTTACTAACGTCGTATCTGAAGAAGAGGATGCCTTTTTCCCGGGCTTTTCGGTACAGGTCTTCGCGCAATCCATAAGTGCGCATATCTCTGTAAAGAATAAAAATGTCCATTTCCGGATTGAGTTCTTTGAGTTGCAGAGCGTTTTTTATCGAATGGGTACAGCATGTTTTTGAACAATAAGGACGTTCCTCTATTCTTGAGCCAACACACTGGATAAACAGGGCTGACTTTATATTTTTGATAGAGTTGTCGTTTTTAATAAATTTTTGGTCCAATTCAAGACCCGTCAGAACTCGGTGATCCTTGCCATACAAATGCTTATCAGGCTTAAGCTCTTCGGCTCCTGATGCAATTATTGTTACGCCATGCTCAAGGACTTCTTCCTTACCGTCCTTTTGAATACTGGTTTTAAAATTCCCGACAAAACCGTCAACCTTTGTTATTTTTGATTCCAAATAGACATCAATCTTATCATCCGACTGGATTTCTTCAACCATTCCAGTTAGATTTTGCTGTACATCTTCACCTTGCCAGGTTTCATGGATATGCTGTGCCTGTCCACCCAACGCTTCATTTTTTTCAATCAGATATGTATGATACCCTTGTCCTGATAAAGTTTTTGCTGCTGCCATACCGGATATGCCGCCGCCTATGACCAGAGCTGACTGGTTAATTTCCAGTTCCGGTTCAATTAGGGGTTCGTGCAGGGCCACCTTTGCCACAGCCATCATGGTCAGCTCTTTTGCCTTTTGGGTTGCCTCTTCAGGTTCTTTGCTGTGGACCCATGAACAAAGATTGCGGATATTGGCCATATCAAACAGGTATTTATTAATACCCGCATTGATTAAAGTTTCCTGAAAAAGCGGTTCATGCGTTTTGGGAGTACAGGCTGACACAACCACGCGGTTCAGACGCTTTTCTTTTATTATCTTTGTAATCTTATCCTGAGTGTCCTGCGAGCAACTGAACATGTTTTCTTCTGTATGAACAACATACGGCAGGGTACTCGCAAAATCGACTACAGCCGGTACATCGACTACTCCGGCGATGTTAGTTCCGCACCTGCAAATAAAAACTCCTATTCTTGGAGGTTCTCCGCGGATATCGATTTCTTCAGGAATTTCTTCTTTCTTTGTCAGGCTCCAGCGGGATTCGGAAAGACTGATTCCTGCCATGCCCGCTGCCGCGCTTGACTCGATGACTGATGTTGGGATGTCTATCGGAGCCTCAAAGGCTCCGCATACAGCTATTCCGGGGACGGAGGTTTTTACAGGGTCAAAGCTTGTAGTTGATACAAAATTATAATGATCAAGTTCAACACCTGATTTCCCGGCCAGTTCTATTACTTCTTTGCTTATGCCAAGTCCTACCGAGAGGACAACCATATCAAATTCTTCATCAACTCTTCTGCCGTTTTCGTCTATGTATCGTATGATCTGGTTGCCTGTATCTCCGACCGGAAAGATATTGCTGATTTTTGATTTTATAAATCTTATGCCTGATTCATCTCTGCCTCTGTTGTAATATTTTTCAAAATCTTTTCCGTGAGTGCGTATATCCATATAAAAAATAGCTGTATCCAGAGGCTCTTTGCTGTGTTCTTTGGCAAGCATGGCCTCTTTTATCGCATAGGTACAGCAGACTGATGAGCAATAGCCCCTGGCTCCTATATGGGTATCTCTTGATCCAACACATTGCAGCCATGCGATCTTTTTTGGTTCTTTTTTATCTGAGGGCCTGACGAGATGCCCGCCAAAAGGGCCAGATGCTGAAAGAATGCGTTCAAATTCCAGGCTTGTAACTATATTGGGAGATTTTCCATACCCGTAAATGTCATGAGTTGCCGGATCGTAAGCCCTGACGCCGGTGGCAAGGATGATTGAGCCCACCTTGAGACTCAAATTTTTCTTTTGGTCATCAAAGTTGATGGCGCCGGTGGGGCAGAATTTTTCGCATGCCTTGCACCTGCCGTTTTTGAAGAAGATACATTTCTCAGAATCAATCGCGTATTTAAGGGGTACAGCCTGCGGGTATTTTAAATATATTGCCTTGCGCTTTATAAGTCTTTCATCATATTTGCTGGCAACTTTTTTCGGACACTTTTGTGCACATAGACCACATGCGATACATTTATCCATATCAACATAACGCGGGTATTGAGTTACCTGTACCTCAAAATTTCCTTCTTTCCCTGATATGTCTTTGACTTCTGATAGAGTGAGTAATTCTATATTGATATGTCTGCCGACTTCGACCAGTTTGGGCGAGATAATACACATGGAACAGTCATTGGTCGGAAAGGTTTTGTCCAACTGGGACATGATTCCGCCAATGGAGGTAGTTCTTTCAACAAGATAGACATAATAGCCTGAATTTGCAGCATCCAGTGCGGCCTGCATTCCAGCAACTCCGCCGCCTACAACCATTACAGCACCGATCTTTTCTTTCGACATTTATTATAAGTTCCCGTTTAGGGTTCAGGGTTTAGAAACTTTGGCTTATCAATTAGCCCGCCGAAGGCGTACCACCACTTTTCACTTCTTGTAACTTCTCTTCCTAAGCCATTAAAATTAATGTCTATCTGATTCATATTTATTCCCAGCGTTTCCTTATCAATACCCATAGCCAGCCCAAGGAGCTGTGGGAATAGAATTGCCGGAAGATAATTGTTCAAGCGTTGCTGCTCTAACATCATCTTCTGTACGCTGTCAAATTGCATGTGGCACCAGGGGCAGGCAGTGCAAAGATAGTCTGCGCCGGCTTTTTTTCCGTCAGTCAGTTTCCTTTTCGTCAGGTTCATTGAGAGATCATCATTTATTCCCAGCACAGGCGCTCCGCAACATTCAAGTTTTAATGCCCAGTCAATGCTCTTTGCGCCTGTCAGTTCCACAAGTCTATCGAAAATAACAGGTGATATTGGATCATCGAATTGCATAATATCACTGGGACGCAAAGCGTGGCATCCGTAATGGGTGGCAATTTTAAGGTCCTTGAATTTTCTTGTTATCTTTTCTTTTAATGTATTGATTCCTATATCTGAATAAAGCGCTGACAAAAAATGTTTAATTTTAAGGTTTCCGTTGTACTCTAATCCCTCTTTTGCCAGTGTTTCATTGACTTCATCTTTAAGAAATGAATCTTCCTTCATATGGTGTTCCGCCATTTTCAGGCTGCCATAGCAACATTTGCAGAGCGTAATCATATTTAAACCCAGTTTTTCCGCCAGAGCCAGATTCCGTGCGGAAAAGAGTACAAATGTCTTAAAATCCGAATTTCTTAAGGGATAACCGCAGCAGTTAAACTCTTTAATATCTTCTATATCAACGCCAAGCTCAGCAAATACAGACCTGGCCGAGGTCTCATATTGCCGCACCCTGGCAGGGATGTTACATCCAAGAAACAATGCATATTTCATCTTTTTATTTCCATTGAGGTACTCATTGTTAAAAATTTCATAATGGTACAGCCACAAAGACACTAAGGCACCAAGATTATAATACAATTTTCTTAAAATTTATAATTTGGGAATTTAGAGATTTAGGAATTCCGAATTGAAGGATGTTTTTACTTTTAATTCCTCAATCCCTAAATTCGCAATTCCCCAATTTATCAGTCATATCCCCCTTTTGTGTCTTTGCGCCTTAGAGGCTGAACTGTTACAAAGTTTCTTTTATTGCAAGGTTCTTCAGCTCATACAAAACATCGGTAACTTTCACGCCCTGAGGGCAATGCTCCTGGCATTGATAACAGGTTACGCAATCCCACAGCATTTTTGAACCAAAAGCCAGATCTTTCAAGCCAAGTCCGACAGAACGCATGATTTGATGCGGCAGCAGGCCAAGAGCCTCTTGCGGATTTTCATAATTACCCACTACCGGGCACACAGTGCTGCAGTTCTGGCAGGAAAAGCAATATGAATAGGTAGTTGCCTGAGAAGCCGAATCCACACAAGCCAGCCCCACTTTTTCCTTAAATTCTTTATTAACTGGAGTTAAAGAAATTACTTTATCAGGATTTTTCATTAACTCGCATTTGTCTGTAATAGCATCCTTTGTCAGACTCACAGGATTTGAATAATTTTTTGAATCCAGCTTTTGTTGATTCAAACCGCGATAAAAAGAAAAAGGTGAAAGCACAAGTGGTATTGGGTTGCCTTTTTGAATGAGATCTTCCCTTACGTTAAACCACAATTCTCTGAGATTTATACCAACAGGACATACCACTGTGCAGCGGTCACAATTGGTGCATAGATAAATTCCTTCCTGAATGGCTTTAATCTCATTTTCTTTTAAATCCTTGCCCGATGCATAGGTTTTTAGAAATACCAGTTTTTCTGAAGGAAGAATATTTAAATTGCCTATTTTATCAAAGGCCACTGCGACCGAACATGTAAGGCTGCAAGTTCCACAGTGTGTACATGCATCAAGTTCCATCGCCTGTCTGGTTGCAATATTTGCAGGAAGCGATTTGTCTTTATCCATTACAGCGTTCGCAAGGAGGCTAACAGGACTGGCGATGAAATGGAACATCTTGCTGAAAGGCAGATAAGCAAGGCCGATAAAGCATGCAAGGAAATGAATATACCATAAAAGCGTTGTTACTCCCGACCTGTCCAGCGATAAAGCAACAGGGCTTAAAATCCTGGAGACCGGATAACCGGTAAACGCCCATTTGGGTGAGGAATGGCACTCAGCACAGTTAATATTATGTAATTCTTTAGAGAGGGGGATAATCGCAGGATCAATAGGTCCTTTAACATTCGGGGAAACCAGACCAAAATCCTTAACCCATAATTTTTCAAGCGCCAGTATTTCTCCCTCATCATCAAGGCCGGAATAATTTTCCACCATATTCTGGAATTCAGTATATGATGTTATTTTTATACCTTCCAGAAGAATACCTGAAATCATAATAACAGCCAGAATAATGATGGCATAGTAGTCCATGGGGCTGGTTTTGAGGCGGGGTACTTTCAGAATAAAGCGCCGGTAACCCGCGATCATCAGCCCGGCTAAAACCATAATACCGAAAAAATCCCTGAGAAATAAAAACGGGTTTACAGTAGAATAATATTCTTTAAAAAGAGGTGTGGTTATAAAAGAGTCAAAGGCATGCATAAGGAGCAGCATCATGAATCCGGTAAATATCAGCATATGCATAATCCACCGGAGGAAGTCTTCTTTCAGAATTCTTCTCTGAAGAATAACATCTATTATGAAAACCTTGATAAGAATAAGGATTTTTGGGCTGAATATAACTCCCAGTATGCCCTTTGCTGCTGCTGATATTCTTTCAGATGTCGTAAAATTTTGAGATGCGATGCCTATTTTTCGCGAGAACCAGGTGGAAACCTTGTAGATCAGGCCAAGAAGAAAGGCAAAAAGAGAGATATAAAGAAGAACAGTAAACAACATGCAGTTACCCTCCAAAACTAACCCGTATTTCTCACAAGCTTAGGCGCAGTTTAAATTTTTCAAGATTGTTTATGCAGGTTTTAGGTATCAATAAATGTGATAGTAAATTATTATGAGTAAGCAAAATTTTTTTTATACCAAATATAAAAAAATTATACAAGATTTAATCCGCATTCTCACAGGGTAAACGCATTTGCCATATAAAATTTCCAAATGCGTTTACCCTGAAATTTAACTGTCCTCGAAACAATAAAAAAGCTTGACCTGAAATTTTTCAAGTGATAATTAGATGACCAAAACATAGTTTGACTTTTATAATAAAAGGTGTTTATGGAAAATAAAGATACAAATAATATCTCGAAAAAGCCTCTGACATCAACCATGGAAGATTATCTGGAGGCTATTTTTAATCTGGGCAAGGAAAAAAGAGTTGTCAGGGTAAAGGATATTGCCAAAAGGCTTGGCGAAAAGATGCCCACGGTTACAAGTATGCTCA
>JAUWQK010000161.1 GCA_030611115.1 Deltaproteobacteria bacterium | reverse complement strand
ATCAGAATCTGATCAATCTTTATCTTCGTGACTGCGCGGTTCATCACCGAAAACTACACATGAAGTGGCATCCTGAAAGTGCCGAACTTGGCGCTTGAGAGGGACTGTTTTTATTTCATTCCATTTCGGGGAAATGGCAGTCAATCTCTTAACCAACGACGCCCTCGATCCTGTAGCCAGAATACCCGAGTTCAAAGTCTGCGCAGTCAGTATTGAGCGGGTTTAACCTGTATTTCTCATAAGCCTATTCCATAACATCCGTCCTATCATGGCGGGGCTCAAAAAGTTTTCGCCCCACCCAAGTCCTTATGTTTTTATCGTGAAAAAGCACGAACCGTTTGATCCAGCTTATGTAAGTACACTCGGTGCGAAAAGCATAGTGTTTCAAACGCATGATATCGCGCATCTGATCCAGTAGTTTGCGAGGTTTTTTGTGATTATAAAATTCTTGCTTTTGCATGAAAAATAAGGTCATATTTATATACAATTGGAATCAAGAAATAATCTATTAATATCAAACATCATTGATTTATTTCTTAACATTTAAATTGTTCGCATAAATATTGGAGCATATATGCCAGAAATTTCGAGATTTTTCGGTATTATAATACGAATGTTTTATGATGAACATAATCCACCACATTTTCATGCGGATTATCAAGGCAATAAGGCTGTTTTTGACTTAAATGGCAATGTGTTGAAAGGAGACATAAAATCAAAAACCGCAAGGAAATTGATAAGAGAATGGGTAGATTTGCATACAGATGAGCTGATGGAAGACTGGGATTTGGCCAGAAACGATAAAGAAATTAAAAAAATATCTCCACTGGATTAGGAAGGATGAATTAGTATGTGGGACATGAATGATGTAAAAAAAATCAAGTATAAAAAAAACTATATTTATTCTATCGTTTTTGATGATGGCACAACAAACGAAATTGATTTTTCTCCGTATCTAACAAGAGGAACAATTTTTAAACCACTTAATGATATAGAGTTTTTCAAAAAGGCCTCAATAGAGGGCGGCACTATTGCTTGGCCGAATGGCGCTGATATTGCTCCAGAAACACTATATGAAAAATGCAAACAAAGCGCTTGAGAGGGACTGGGCAAAGCCGTGCCGTTTTAAAAGGCAGTATTTGACCGGTAGTTTTTACCTTTAGCATAGTTTTTCGGTTATCGTTGCCCAGCCACTCAGCTTTACGAACCCCGCAGTAAGATACAAAGTTAGGCGCAATAAACAGCGTAGAGTAGAAAATATGTTATGAACCAGGAAATTTCACAGCGAATAGATAAAATAATCGAAAGGATAAATGAGTTTAAAATCGAGCCAATATTTTCTACTGAACTTGAGTCCAGAAATAAGAGAAAAGTTGCTAAGGTATTAACAGAGAATGAAGTGATTGAAATATTTACAACTTTGATTGCTTTTAGTCAAAATGCCAACTCAAAGCTTGTTGAACAAATAATAAAATCTGGGATTTTCAAGGAAATATTTGCAGATTTCAACATTGACGAAATTGTAAAAATAAACCCTTGTGATTTAGCAGATAAATACTGGGGTAAAATAGGTGGAATTAGGCAGCAAGCAAAATTATTTCATATCGTAAGTTTATCTAGGAAAATAAAAAGTATCGGTGCATTTAGTGAACTCCTAACAAAAACAGAAATACCAAAAGAAATAAAAACAGAAAATGATATTGATTTATTTTGGGGTGGTTTTAAGAAGTTAAAAAAAGTAATGAATGAAAATAAAGTTCCATTTTTTCGTTCTACAACATCACTACTACATTTTTTGCTTGAAACAGGCTATGACTGCGTTAAACCAGATTTAGTAGTAATGAAAGTAGCAAAGAAAATCGGAATAGTGGATAAAGAAACTGGTGAAAAGAATTTAATTCAAACTGTCCGTACAATTCAAGAATATTCAATTAGCAAGGATATTAGACCCTCAATTGTAGATTTGTACTTTCTAATTGATGAAGGGCAACTTGGAGCAAAGAAATATGTCAAAAACGAATTTTATAGATAAAACTTGTATCCTATTCAAATTCCGTGGTAAAATTAAAAAATTTGAATTTTAAAAAAATAAAACATAGTAATATCAAGAAGATATTTTTTGAACAAATTAATCTACCACGGAATTTGAATAGGATACATAAAACACATAACAAGACGCTCCACCCGACACCAAAAGCCAGCGCGTTTTTCACTTTTGCCATTTTCGGTATAAAACGTAGCTTTTGCCAAGACCTTATTGGCTTCTGGTGCTGGTGAGCTCCACGTTCGGCTTCTATGAAGCGGAATAATTTATAAAATCAAGAATATAAGTAGATATGACCATTATACAGAGATATTTATCAATATTAGAAAAACAATATTACCTATTGTGTCTATTGTGCTCAAATTAATATTGTGACTGCATTTATGGGTTTATTTCTCGTATCTATTATAACAACATATTTAATGGAACTATTTTGTAAAAAAGGTGAAGTGATATCATGCGCGGAGTAGACGAAAATGGGAAACATCCGTCGAAGGTGACGAAACGCGCACTGATAACGACGGCGATTCTGCTGGGTGGGGTGCTGCTTTCGTGGTGGACGGTGCAGCGGACCGACCGAGCCTTGCGCGAAGACCTGCTCATCCAGACGCAAGTGATTGCAGCGTCGGTAAACACGGATCGCGTTCGGGCACTTACCGGCACACAGGCCGATCTTGAGGCGCTGGATTATCTACGACTCAAGGAACAGTTCGCCCGCGCCAAAAAGGCCAACGACAAGTGTCGGTTCATCTACCTCATGGGCCGCCTACCGGACGGCCGGATATTCTTCTTCGTGGACAACGAGCCGGTCGGCTCCGAAGACGAATCGCCGGCGGGAATGCTCTACGACGATGTGCCTGAGGGATTTCGACAGGTATTCGACACTAGGCAAGCCGACACCGAAGGACCTTTCACAGACCGATGGGGCACATTCGTCAGCGGAGCCGTGCCGCTGATCGATCCGGTCACCGGTGATCTGGTCGCGGTGCTCGCCATGGACATGGATGCGGGAAGCTGGAAGTGGGATATTGCCGCCATTGCTGCGCTGCCCATGGGGCTGATACTGGTACTACTGATCGTGCTGGTGTCGGGTATCAAGCGCAAGCAGGCTGAGGAGGACTTACGCCTTGAAAGAGACAAGCTTCAAAAAGCTTTTGCTGAAGTAAAACAACTAAGCGGTTTTCTGCCAATTTGTGCATCATGTAAAAAGATTAGAGACGATAAAGGCTATTGGAATCAAATTGAGTCCTATATTAGTCAACATTCTGAAGCAAAATTTAGTCATGGTATCTGCCCTGAATGCGCTAAAAAATTGTACCCGGAATTTTGTGGTAATCCATCAGAAAACGCCGAACCAGGCGCTAACGGAAAACCTGGGGTCAAACCTTGATTATTATAATAAAGCTTGACACCATAGTTCTTAGGCCGAGCGTCGTAGCTCAGTTCAGATGTTCGGCGATCACAAGGATTACAAGAAGGAAACATACATGGCAAAATGTTCAATATGTAATTCCCGTAAGGGAAAAAGAAAATGTATGGCCGACAACTCGTTTGTTTGTAGTCTCTGTTGCGGCCAATCTCGCAACCCTGACAAATGCACAGGTTGTTCCTTTTATAAAGGCGTTTCACATAACAGAAACTACCGAAAAGTTCCCTTCTATGAAATTCAGCAAATGTCTGATTCAATGGAACTTCAGGACATTTCAAATGTGGTCGAATCAATCTTGTGTGGATTTGATATTGAATACGAAAATGAATTCACAGATAAAACAGCATTACAACTCTTAGAATTGGCTTTTGATAAATATCATTTCAAAGATTCAGAGTTGGTAATTAACAATTCTGAATTAAAGATCCAATTTGAAAGAATGTCACAGGTAATTGAACAGGATTTAACAGATACTTCTAAAGAACAGCTCATAAAAGTTATGGCTTCAATATATCGGTCAATACAAAGAAGAACGAGCGGTGGCAGAGAATATTTAACTTTTGCTCAACAATATGTAGGTGCGAGAGTTGGACATGGCGCAAGGGTTTTATTCTAACAGCTTATTCTAAATTAACGGCGGAATCGCCGAACCAAGCGCTGGCGATGGACTGGGCAAAGCCGTGCCGTTTTTGAAAGGCGGTATTTGGCCGGTAGTTATTGCCTTTATCATAGTTTTTCGGTTATCGTTGCCCAGCCACACAGC
>JAUWQK010000189.1 GCA_030611115.1 Deltaproteobacteria bacterium | reverse complement strand
GAGGCACAAGAGATGAGCTTTTCACTATCTTGTGGTTATGCTTTTCAAAATATTCAAGGAATTGTCTGCGAATTTCGTTGCCTGTCATTTTATTAGTCATTGGTTATTGGTTATTAGTTATTGGTTGCTGTCCACTGGTTGCTTGTTACTGGTTGCTGTCTAATCTTCTAATCTTCTAATCTTCTTACCTTCTTACCTTCTTACCTTCTTACCTTCTGCTGGTTGCTAGTCATTGCTTACTGCTCACTCTTTCCTGCCCTCTGTCCTCTGATCTCTGCCCTCTGATCTCTGACTTCTGCTCCTTGCTCCCTGCTCCCTGCTCCCTAACCTGGGAGATACCCAGTTTGTCTCTGACTTTTTTCAAGGCTGAATTATAAATGTCCGGATTTTCCTTAAAGAATTTCTTTACGTTTTCACGGCCCTGTCCTATTCTTTCTCCATCATATGAATACCAGGAACCGCTTTTATCAACTACTTCTGTCTCAACTCCCATGTCAAGAAGGTCCCCTGCTTTAGATATACCTTCACCATACATTATATCGAATTCAGCCTCCTTAAAAGGGGGCGCCATCTTGTTTTTGACAACACGTACTCTGGTTCGGTTTCCTACAACTTCCTGCCCGTCTTTAATGGCGCCTGTCCGCCGGATATCGATCCTTACCGATGCGTAAAACTTGAGAGCATTACCTCCGGTAGTTGTTTCCGGATTTCCGAATACAACTCCTATTTTCATTCGTATCTGATTAATGAAAATTAATGTAGTCAAGGTTTTGCTTATTGAGCCGGTAAGCTTTCTTAATGCCTGCGACATCAGTCTTGCCTGAAGCCCCATGTGCGAGTCGCCCATTTCGCCTTCTATTTCCGCTCTAGGAACGAGAGCAGCAACTGAATCAATAACCAGTATATCTATTGCTCCGCTTCTTACAAGCATGTCTGTGATTTCAAGGGCCTGCTCGCCCGTATCAGGCTGGGCAACTAAAAGTTCATCGCAATTCACACCGAGTTTTCTTGCATAAGTGGTATCAAGCGCATGCTCAGCATCTATAAAAGCCGCAATGCCGCCCTGTTTCTGAGCAGCCGCAACAGCATGAAGCGCAAGTGTCGTTTTGCCGGATGATTCCGGACCATAAATTTCAATAACTCTGCCCCTTGGAAGTCCACCGACACCCAGCGCCTGGTCAAGTGCGATTGAACCTGTAGGTATTACAGGGACATCAATTATTGCTTTGCTGCCCAGCTTCATAATAGCGCCTTTGCCAAACTGACGTTCTATCTGGAGCATGGCGGTTTCGGCTGCTTTTTGCTTGTCCGGTGAAGTATTCATGATAATCTCCTGTTTGGGGCATAGTTCTAACTTTGCCCACTATCCTATGCTTATAAAAGATTGAATATTGTCTATTAAAGACCAAAGCAATTGAAAATTGTATATTGTATATTGAAAATCGAAGGAATTCTGTCAGTTTTAATCCACAGATTACACAGATTTTCGTGAGTTATTGGGTTAAATTCCTCGAAGCAAGCTTCGGAGTAGTTTATTTAAAATAATAGAGCAAAGCGATTCTACAAATATACAATATACAATATTCAATCCATATACGATACCACAAATTTTCAATTTTCAATATACAATATTCAATCTTAAAGGGCTAAGCGATACCAACAATCTTCAATCTTCAATTCTGAAAATCTCTACAAAGATATACTTTTAAGCTCTGTATACACAGAGCCGGTTGATTTAAGATCGCTTTTAAACAAAAAAATCTTATCAGCAATAAATAATTCTGATTC
This sequence comes from Deltaproteobacteria bacterium, assembly GCA_030611115.1. The sequence goes on along the minus strand of JAUWQK010000189.1, from coordinate 1,784 downwards.
AAATTTTTCAAATTTTTTCATTGCATCCAAGAGTTTTTTGGGATTAATTTTTCCCTTTATTCTGCCAAGTGTCAGATGCCCTCTAAATGGTCTTTTTTCCCTGGGGAATCCGAGTTCTTCTAAATTTTTTTCAATGTCATTTTGTATGCCGACAAGTTTTTCAATCTCCCCTGTAAGCCCCACCCATATAACGCGTGGACGTTTAATGCCGGGGAATACACCCGCACCTTTTACTGCAAGTGATACAGGAGTATGATCGTTAACGGCATTTATTATTGCTTCACTAACCTTTTCAATAGCAGAATAATTAATATCCCCTAAGAATTTAAGTGTAAGGTGGATATTTTCCGGATTAACCCATCTTGCTTTAAAAGCATAAGATTTAAATCTGTTCTGAATCTCACTGATATAAGATATTATGTTTTTCGGGAGCTTGAAAGCTATGAAAGTTCGTATGGTATCAGGCATTCGGCAGCGTAAAGTGTGGTTCACAAAGAGTAAATTTTTCTTTGGAAATCCAGTTTTTCAATGTTTCAGCGATTTCACGAGCCTTAACCAGACTGGAAAGAGGTACAGCCTGAACTATCTCACCTTTAAACTTTATTGAACCGCTTTTGAGTTCCGCATAACTGACCTGGCCGTAACTTTTTGAAATTCCGTTAGGATAATCGTATCCATAATCTACAATCTGAGTAAATATCTCTTCATCAGAAACAGCAGTGTGTTTAACAATTTCTTCATTTAATATGGGGATTGGTATGCCTAAACCCACTGATAGAGAACAGCCATAACCCTGTAGACTTACTCCTACGAGCCATTTTGGGCTCATTTTTTTCAAATCTCCCATTACGCAAATAGTTCCGGCAGGCGAAACAGGAACGCCTGTTTTTGTCCTCTTTACAGAAGGCTTGTGCTGAGTGCCGTGCCAGGTTACATAGCCTGTTGCTCCACCCAGAAAAATCCTGGTTCCAAGACCAATTGTTTTGTAATAAGGATCATTTAAAAGCGGGCTCAATTGTCCTGCAGAGCAATAGTTTGCGTTGCCGGCTTTGGGCTTGAGAGTTCCCATGTATGTATAAATAGTTTTTTTCGTCCGATTTACTGCGCAGTTATAATTCTGATACCCGTTTCTAGGGTTGCAAAGAACGGCATTGGGAATTTTGCGCAAAGTTATATCTTTTTCGATCATCTGGTTAGGATAGCACGATGTTCCATATGATGTCGCCTTTAAATGCACCTTTTTTTTTGCTACCAGATCCTGTATAACATGCCCACCGCCATATTTAAATTCACCGGGGTAAACCTTGTTTAAAGGATCATCCTCGCACAATTCCGTGGCACCTATAAAGCAATCTACGGCAGCCAGTCCGGCATACGCAGAAACCTTATTAAGCCATACCTTTGAGGCTCTTATAGCTGGAACAGATTGTCCAAAATTAATAAAAGCTCCTGAAGAGCACATGGGAGAGAAAGTCCCTGTTGTTACAACGTCAACATGCCTTGCGGCTTCAACAGCCCCTTCCTGCTTAACAATATCGATTACTTCTTCCGCTGTAACTACAACGACCTTGCCTGATTTGATCTTTTCATTGATCTCCTGATATGTTTTATTTATTTTATATTTTTTCACCATAGGATTCCTTCAACCTTCAGTAATAGTTCACCACGGATTTTCACGGAATTACACTGAATTATCAACAAATATTTCCCCACTCAACTATTTTCTCGTTCCCATGCTCCAGCGTGGGAATGCATACCATATGGAGTTCCCACGCTGGAGCATG
>JAUWQK010000240.1 GCA_030611115.1 Deltaproteobacteria bacterium | reverse complement strand
GCATTGATAAAGTATACTAATTTTCTTTACTCTTCTTTGCCGTAAAAATATCATAAAAATTCATTTATACAGACCTCTCGGAAATCGTTAAAAACGGGCATTTTTTTTGGACATTTTTCATATAGGTGAATCCCCCACTTCAATTATCATAATTTTCCCTGTTGGGGTTTGCGCCACCAATGATGTAAGTTTCCTGCATAACTGTTCCTGAGCAGCCCTTCGGCTTGCTTGCTGTAATGGTTCAATTCGTACGGTAACACACGTGCGTGTTGTCTTTATCCACCCTTGGCATTGGGTAATGGCATAGAACAAATCTACTACTTCATTTTCATTTGTGTAATAGGGCCGCAACCATTCGATTACCTGCTTTCTGGTGTTCCATACAGCGCTTGTTACAAAATCAAACAGGTTTTTACCCTCATTATCTATGACCTTGAATGATTTATTGCCATCAAACGATGATAGTTCGATCCTTTCAGGTAAACTTTTTACTTCTTGCAGCAACTCTTCTATCAGCAATCCATTTTCACGGATCTCTGTTTTAAGCCTTTCTTTTATACTGTTTTGTCTGGGAGTCCCTTCTTTTGTCAGGCTTTCTTTACATGTTCCCATCTTCTTGTATAGTTTGTTTGTTTCCGTTTTTAGCTGCTTGATCAACTTCTTCTTGTCCTTTACCAATGGGTTCGCAATTGACTGATTGTCACTTTCATGAAACTGGTATCCTGGTTGATAATTATAGGGTTGACGAGTTTGTAAATGTTTAAACGTGTTTTCTGATGCACCCCATCTATTTAGTATGGCAAAAGCACAATCCTGCGTACTTAACTCATCGTGGGGGGTATAGGCCAGACCGCTGGTTCTTTTGTCGCTGCTCTTATTCCATAAATAGATTCTTCGTAACAAAAACCTGTGGACTTCTTTTTCGCAGGTTTTATCTTGGACTGCGTTTTCATAGGTATACTTCTTTTCATCTTCAAATACCCCATACTCCTTCCCATTGACTTTGAAGCTGACTGAAAACAATTTAGCAGGCATTGCCCCCAGCTTTTTACTGTCGGAATGCTTTTCCCAGGTGACAAAAGGATTTTCTTTATTTACCATGTCGTAAAAAAAACCGGCACCATCACCTTCGCGGTCAAATACTTTCACCGGTTTTTTCCCTATGTCACTTACCCAGCGGTTATCCAGATTTGCCACAAATGATTTTAAGTCACCTTTGCCTTCCTGTATCTCAAAGTCCACGACATTGCCCTGGAGATCGCACACAACCATATTGGTGCGCCCCGGTTCCGGTATTTGTCGCTGGGTATTGTAGGTGTGATGAACCCTGTTTTTTCCAGTATAGCCCAAACGGTGCCCGTCTATAAACCAAAACCAAAGGTTTACTATTCCACGTTGTATCTGGAAACGGAAAAAGTCTTTCAGCAAACGGGGTGATAAACAATCCCGTGTCACTTGGTAAAACCATCCCCATAACATGTCTTTCCCGGGAAATTGTGGTAAGCCTAATATTACCTTCGCTTCATCTCGCCTTATGTGTTTGGTTTGTTCTATCGATCCGATATTACGGCATACCATTAACAAAAACACCTGGAACAGTTTATATCTTTCGCCAAAATATCCTATAGTGAATTTAAACCATTTCCATGTTGACATCAGGGGTATCTGATATGCAAAGATTCCGGCATAACGAGTCTTTTGCCATATATGTTCTCTTTGAAAAGGAGCATCTTTTTTTTCTACCTGTTTCTCATCTCCTTCCCGGTCGAAAGAAAAATTAAACTGAAATTCGTTCCTTTCCTGTTTTTCCCGCTCCTCTTTGCGCTGAAGCTCTAATGCCCGTGCTTTATTCCCGGTTATAATGCGGGGAGAATTCACCAGTCCGGAAACTCCATTCTGGTGATAGTTATCCAGCCAATTGTCAATACTCTGGCGGGATATGCCCAAAGCCATAGCTATGTTGCTCTTTTTCAAAACATAACGCCTTACCAGATCAATCACGAAAAGCCGAAAATCAATCTGTGGCTTTAGTGGTATTACCTTTTGCAATTTATCGAATTGATAAAACTCAATTCTATCATCGATTTTTTTTAAACTAAAACCTTTCCCAATTGGTATCAAATCCGTATTTTTATCCGTGGGAAAAAAAGTATCCATATTGTGTATTTTTTTATGCAAAATCAAATATAAACAATAATTATTGAAATACTCTTTTTCCCTTTATATTTTTATTAACTAATTTAATAAATAATTGTTTTGTCCAATTAAAAATTAAATTTGAATGTCCAATTTTAGACGCATGGAGCCTCTGTGACAGACACAGCAACAAATTTATCTGTTTTTACGACTTCCTTATCGAGAGGTCTGTATTAAATCTTTTAGAGAAGTAAGAAGCGAAAGTTTCGGTAAATCTATTAGTTGATTGTTGTAAATATTCAACTTCTCTAAATTCGTTAGACCTGTAAAGGAATTTGGAACAGTACCTGTAAGATTATTATCATTAAGATACAACCATACTAA
>JAUWQK010000263.1 GCA_030611115.1 Deltaproteobacteria bacterium | reverse complement strand
AGCCTCCTGCCACAATCCATAATTAAACTTGTCGCTCCAGCCATCTAACTTGCATCCCTTCTTGTGTGCAGCAACCAGTAAATGTGAAAGCTGTCTGTCGCCGCGCGCCCAAAGACCCTCAAGCGAACTAACCTCCGGGCTTTGCCATTTAAAATTAATACCGGACATTTTAAGATTGTTCTGCAGCCAGCCAATCCTGTCCTTTGATTCAGACAGAGAAATCTGTGGTGCCCACTGAAAAGGGGTATGGGATTTTGGAATAAAGGTTGTAAAACTAACGTTTATTTTATTTTTGCGCCGCCCTTTGCCGGTATTAATCCTTCTAAGTTCTTTTACAAGATTCACAATTGATCTAAGATCTTCACTTGTCTCCGTTGGAAGACCAACCATAAAATAAAGCTTTATAACCTGCCAACCCAAATCATAAGCGTTTTTCACTGTATCAATGATATCTTTCTTTCTAATATTCTTATTAATAACGTCGCGAAGCCTTTGGCTGCCGGCTTCGGGAGCTATGGTGAAACCTGTTTTTCTGACTCGCTTAATATGCTGCATGAGTTCCGGCGTCAATGTTCCTGCCCGTAGAGAAGGAAATGAAACAGCTATATTTCTTGGCTCGCACAAAGTCATAAGCTGTTCCATCAGAGGGTTTATACATATATAATCTCCAATACTTAATGACAACAAAGAGATATCCTCGTAACCCGTCGCTGTTATTGATTTGTTCAATAGAGTCAGAATTGTCTCCACAGATCTTTCCCTTACAGGACGGTATATCATCCCAGCCTGACAAAACCTGCAACCCCTTGTGCATCCTCTGGATACTTCAAGACGAAGGCGATCATGTATGGGCCTGCCATAGGGTATGATCGGGGCTTCAGGGAAAGGTGCTTTATCAAGATCATTTACTATAGCTTTCTTGATTTTTTGGTATTTCGAAAACCTGGGCAAAAGAATCTGAAAACCTGATGCGTCAAATTTCGGTTCAAAAAAAGCCGGTATATAAACACCCTGTATATCTGACCAGATTTTATAAAGGACTTCTTTTTCACCACGGTAATTCTCTTTCCATTTAAGCCAGGAACGGGACATTTCCATTATTACGTTTTCACCGTCTCCTATAACAATAGCATCAAAAAAGTCGGCAACAGGCTCAGGGTTACAGGCACAAGGGCCTCCCGCAATTATTAGAGGATAGGAACTATCTCTTTGCGAAGAAAAAAACGGGATTTTTGCAATGTCCAGAATGTTAAGAACATTGGTATAATTCAGTTCATAAAGGAGGCTGAATCCGATAATATCAAACTCTTTAAGAGGTTTTTTAGATTCCAGGGACATTAATGGGGTATTGGATGACCTGAGATATGCCTCCATATCCGTGCCTGGAACAAAAACCCTTTCCGCGGCTATTTCTTCATGACTATTTAATATATGATAAAGTATAGTCAGCCCTAAATGAGATGTTCCTATTTCGTAAAGATCCGGAAAAACAAGAGCAATACTAAGCTTTACTTTGCTTTCATCTTTTTTTATACAATTTATTTCCGTGCCTAAATAACGACTTGGTCTCTCAACCAGCGGCAGGATGTCTTGAATGGATTTAATGTTCATGATATATAAAACAAGGTTCAAGGTTCAAGGTTCAGGGTTCAAAGTTCAAGGTTTACAGTTTGCCAAAATAAAAGATGACAAAGCTAAACGCTCAAAGCAACAAAAAACTTATTAAATGGAAAGTCTATGAAGCGAATAAAAATTATCAGCCTTTTAAAATCAGAAACAGCACGGGATAATATTATTGCAAAAGGGTGGGTAAGAACCAGGCGCGATTCAAGCAATTTTTCGTTTATAGAAATAAATGACGGATCCTGTCTTGAAAACTTACAGATTATTGCCGATGAATCTTTAGAAAATTACGAAGATATAAAAAAACTTACAACCGGATCAGCAGTAGCGATTTTCGGCAATCTGATTGAGTCACAGGGAAAGGGCCAACAATGGGAAA
>JAUWQK010000211.1 GCA_030611115.1 Deltaproteobacteria bacterium | reverse complement strand
CCGGTTAATCTGGCATATTCCAGCCGCAACCGTAGCGCAGCGATACGAATTCCCATGTACTCTACATCACCCAAAGCTAAACGAATAGAGTTCAGGACACCCGATCCTTCCTGCAATGGATATCTGGCTTTTTCAGCCATATTAATGGCAGTAATGGACGGCATAGAGAACAGGCTTGATCCGGGTGAGCCGTTAGACAAGGATATATACGGACTTCCACCAGAGGAGCTTGCCAACATACCCTCAGCCCCAGGATCTTTGGAAGAAGCGCTTTCAGCATTAAAAGAAGATAATGAATTTTTACTTAAAGGCGATGTATTTACAAAAGATGTAATAGACATGTGGATAGAATACAAGACAGAGAAAGAGGTAAATGCCGTAAAACTTCGTCCCCATCCACATGAGTTCTTCCTGTATTTTGATATTTAAATTTATAAAGCAACAGCTCGTTTACATTTTATTACCAGCGGACTCGTCTTTTTTATCTTTAGCCGAACTTTTTGAGAAGTTACGATTTTTGGTTCTTCTCCCATTTAGTTGTAGAAAGCCCGATCGATTTTTAATTACCGTCAAAAAACCTAAGCTGTACTTTTTGGGGAAGGATTTTTTTGTGATAGAGCTTCTCAAAAAAACTTGTTAGCCCTTTCAATTGCTGGGGATCAAGATTGTAGTTCAACAGCTCGTAGTATTTTTTGCAGATGTCTATATCGATTCCAAGAATTTCTGAAGCTTTTTTGGCAATATCTTCCAGGTTCTTCCTTCCTTCTTCTTTTGAGAGACCAAATAGTTTTATTATTGATGATACAACTTCAGGTTGTTTATCTGCAAATGATTTTCGTACTGCCCATAATGCAAAAACAAATGGCAGGCCTGTTAATTCCAGCCACATCTGGCCAAGATCATAAATATGATCGAAATGAACATGCCATTTTTCTTTTAAAGCTTTGTCGCCGATAATAAGTGCTGCGTCCGCAGATTTTTTGATTTCATCCGGGCATTGAATCGGCATAGTCTCGAATACTGGTTTTACTCTTTTTATTGAAAAAAGAAGTTTTAACAGCTCTGCTGCGGCCGCAGACTTGTCTGTAATGATTACTTTGTTGTCAGTCAGCTTCTCAAAAGGTTTTTTGCTTACAAGAATGACACTCATAACTCTTCCAAAGCATGCTATTGACAGGTCGGGAAGAAGCAGCCATTTATCCTGGTTCTTTGCATAAGCAACAGATGATACAGGGCTTATGTCAAGCTCATTTTTTGCCATCATATTATTCAAAATTGAAGGCGGTGCGCTTACTATATTCAGCCAGTCAGGTTTCAGGCCATTATCTAAGCCATAATATACCGGAGCTACGTTCATATAAACTATACGGCCCAAGTTGACTATAGGAACGGCTATGTTATTTTTGAATTGGTGTTGCATTTATTGGTAACACTTTAGCGCTTTTAAATATTATTTTTTTGACAGGATTTACAAGATATTCAGGATTTAAATGATCGAAGCTTTTCCTGTTAATCCAAATCTAAATCCTTATACCTTGATACACACCTTCTTAATGTTGTGATTATATTTTATGATTTACTGGATAGCTACAATGAAAGTTGTCTTTGTTTGTGCACTTTAAATAAAATCTTGTTTATCCTGTTATCCTGTCAGATTCTTCTTCAAAAGGCTAAATTGTTACATTTATTGTAATACCGTTTTGCAAGGCTCTTCGAAATCCGCATTAACAAGAGCTTGCAGAAGTCCTGATTTGCTCGATACATCAACCGGCACATAAACAAAAGCAGCGCGCTTTCCTGGTGTTAGAGAGCCAAACATTTCACCAAATCCTAAAGAGCTTGCACCGTTTACTGTTGCCATTGCAAGGATTTCAGCCGGCGGTATGGATGGAAAAGATTTTGATGCAAAAGTCATCTCATCGAATATACTTAATGACTCCGCACTGGCTAGGCTGTCTGTGCCAAGACAGGGCTTTATTCCGGCTTTAAGCATACCTGTAATGTCGGGCATCATGTTATGAAGATTGAAGTTGCTTCTTAAACAGAGACATACACGGACATTGTGGCGCAACAGTATTTCAAGATCTTTTTCTTTTGCATGGATAAGATGTACAGCTATAGTGTTTTCGTCAAGAACTCCAAGATCTTCAAGATATCGAACAGGGGTTTCAACCGGCAGTCCCCAACCTGAAAAATCAACTCTTCTTTCTGACAGAAACTCCGCCCATTTGCCTTTTCCTGTTTGCAGAAACTCTATTTCATCTTCAGATTCAGCCAGGTGAATGGAAAAGGGGATATTCTTTCTACGTGTAATATTCTTTAAATCTACAAGAAGTTCAGGGGACAGGGTGTGTGGTGCATGGCCAGCAATTGATTTTATTAATAATTTATTTATGTTACATGAAATATCTTCAGGTAATACATTACCCATAATTTCCTTGAACCAAACACCTGCAAGGCTGGAATTTGATACTATTTCCCATGTCAGGCCAAGTGTGGATATTTCACCTATAACTCCGCATCCGGATTCAATAAGCTCTTTGACACCATTTATTGCACCGGTTTTAAGATTTTTTGTGCCAACTGAATTGCGCGAATTAATTAAATTTTCAACCCAGTTTCTGAATCCTTTTTCAGGTAACACTTTGTCCTTTAAAGCACAAAGTTCAAGATGAGTATGGGCGTTTACCAGAACCGGCAAAAGTGCTCCGGGGCCATAATCAATAATATGCCCAATAATATGTCCGCTGCATGAACCCCTGCCTGTTTCCTTGATTAACCCTGATTCAACCCTGATATAGCCGTCATTAATAATTATCCACGGATCGATCACCACCCATCCGGCTTTGTGGGTGACTGTTTCAGTTGAATTCATGTAACCACTCAGGTTGTTAGGTTCACGGTTCACGGTTCACGGTTCTTGATCTCTTCATAAGCCCGTAGGCCTTTGCAAATCTCGGATTCTTTGGCAGACGGTACACTTTTCGAGCCAATTCACGCCGGCCTGTGCGACGGCAGACAGGTTTCAGTTGCCATAC
>JAUWQK010000043.1 GCA_030611115.1 Deltaproteobacteria bacterium | reverse complement strand
ATAAGAAAATATATAAGAGAGCAGGATAAAAAACATTAGAAGATTAACGATTTAAGTAGCCCCTTGAGGGGCTTTCCTAACACAATGCCCCCTTCGGAGGGGGCTTCATCATACCTCCTGCTATGCAGGAGGTCGGTGATTATAAAATTTTAATACCCACAATTTTCTTAAAACATATGCTTACTTTAATCTTAGAAATTTTTTGGGATTTACCTCTGTCATGTTTGTGATAATCTGTTTTTGCTGCTGGGGAGTCAGTTTATCTGAGGAATCAATAGTATTTAAAAATCCCTGGAAATAGTGTTTATACTTTGGTTCTCCTTTCTCCTTATAACCTTCACGATAAGACTTTCCAGAGATAACCATGGGAACATCTGAGCCCCATAGAAGTTTATCAACCAACTTATAAGGACCACCTATTTTTTTATCAAAGTAACCATTGACGTCTTTTTCAAATATTTTGACCAGATTTTTCCGGTGTTCTTTTTTTGCATAATCATAAGCGGAAATATCGGCGTAAGTATTGGGGTATTTTTTAAGCAGTCCAATTAAGATGAATGTCCAGCTATCTTCATCAATACGGAAGGGCTCAAACATGTCATCGGTTCCGGTTTCCCCTCCAAAGTGGGCAAAATTTATTCTTAAATTTTTGAAATCATCAATTTTGAGTAACCTTTTCCAGTTTTCCGGTGTAGTGTTTTTATCAAGATTTCTTTTTTCCTTTCCGGCTGCATATGATCCCGTCTGGCAGTGGGCTGTTATGGGAACATCTTCCTTGCAGCACCACTCATAGAATTCTTTATATTTATCATGCAGTTTTTTCGGGCATGGGTTAAATCCTATGGGAGGATAAAGCTTAATGCCCAGGAGCTTGCCGGTTTTAAGGGCTTTAATGTTTGATTCCCCAAGTGTGTTCTCATTCTTCCAGAACGCCTTAAACCCCTCTAACCTGTCTTTGTCTAGTTTAAGCAGTTTTCGAAGATCAAATCCTATAAAAGGACAAACTCGCATCTTAGAATACTTTTTGTCCATTTCTTCTATTGCTTCTTTCAACCGTCGGTATTGTTCCCTGACTGATGGTTCTCTTCCCACCTGTGCCGGCATTTCCTGTTCAAGTAGTATGTCAAAATCCATAACAAGCGGAGTAATCAGTATTTCAGTGTCATTTTCCATATCATGGTTTTCTTTTATGTTTTCGAATATTTCCTCCAGCATCAGCTCGACATTACTAATCAGGCTCCTTTCAAAGAAAAGAATAAACTCTTTATATACCTCTAATTTATTTTTCAATAAATCCTTATTAACCATAAGTTTCGGTAGATAAATGAGCGCTCCTGCAGCAGCCTTGAGTTTTCCAATTGTACTTGTTTTGACTTTATCAGCCAGGGTCAAGTACATTGGAATATCAACCAGATTAAATGCATGGCAATGGGAGTCGATAAAACTTGGCATGTTACCTCCTTATTTTTATATTTTATGGTGTTTTTATCTCTGATCATTGAATACGGATTTGTTGATCGAACGCTTTGCCGGATTAAGCAATTAGCCCTTCACTGTATTTTCGATTGCTGTAGGTTAATGCGACCGATCGATTTGTATTCTTTGAATCCTTGAGGCTGACATGAACCCATCCTGAATTCGGCTCGCCCGGCCGATAACATTCCAGAATGACTTGATCAAATTCCAGGTTATCCCGTATCCATACAGATAAATCATAATTGCTTACACCTGGAATCTCTATATCAACAGCTTCAGCCAGACAATGCTGTGATTTTTTTGAACCGCCTATTTCTTTATTCAGTTCAGGGCTCCGGTATCCGCTGTTGGACCGGAATGGCCGCCCATAATATCTCCGAATTGGTTCCAGGACTTTTTCACAGATGCGCTTCAGCTTAGGGATTAAATCCTGCGGCGGATTATTATCTATGCCCTTTCTTTCAGCGATTTCCGATCGCATGAGTTCTCCAAGAGTAAAATGTTCGGAAAGCTTTTCATTTCTATCCATATTTTATCTCCCAAAAAATTTTCATTTTCCAAACAATGCCAACCAGGTACCGGTGTAACAATTAGTTGAATGCTGGGTTGCTTAGGCACCGTCTGGTAAGGGCTTTATTTTTTTTTATAAAAAGATTTAGAGCTTATTTTAGCATTGAAACTGTTCAGACTTTGGGGTCCATCGTAAAGTTCAGACAACAACATTTTGAAATAGTCAGCTACAATGTACTCTACTTCATCTTTTGCCCATACCTTTGACATAGTCTTGCCTGGCAATATTTTTTGAAATTTTAAATAAAATGTACTGGTTTATATCGGTGTTTGCCAACCACAACAAAATTTTATTCTTATAATCTATTCTAATCACGACGGCGTTCAGCCGCCGTGAACGTTGCTCTTCACCAGTGAAAACGGAGCGATAGCGAAGTTTCCATCTGAGTGCAAGAGCATTGTTGGATAATATTGTAAAATTGGCTTAACTCGGACACCAGCTTTTTGGGGCAGGGTTAGACTTTGAAAATAATCCTTGATCCGCCACATGCTATTCCTCCGATTCTCCAATTTTAAAGCACCATATGAGTACGGCTATCAAAATAATGATTAGGCTAGCAATTCCGAGAGCAACAAGCGGAGTCACCTCAGGGCTGAGGTTAGGCCAAACAGCAACCAGATTAGGCTCAATAGCAAAGTCAGCCAATCCTGCAGTGCCAACTATCCCAAAAACGAGAGAGAGCCAACGATCCGACCGAAGCCGGCGTTTATCAGATTTATATCGATGCTCGTCAAGGTACCATCTTGCTGCTTCTTTTGCGGGAGCCACAAGCTTCGCAGTACCTATCACTTCCAAAAGATATGTCAGTGCATCAGAAATCTCCCCAGCTTGGCTACTATGGTGTGTCACATCCTGGAAAGAAGCCAGGCTTTCATAGGCTTCCATCAAGTGGTTATCAGATGGTGGAGATTGGGCAATTGCGCATGCGCGGGCGGTCTGCATGTTGTGATACTCAATGTGCTCGGAACGCGCTTGGTGTTCCATAAGAACGCCACGCGTTGCCGACGACTCATCCCATGCGTTGGCAGGCGCCCCATGTGGAAGCAACCATGTCCAGAGGAATAATGCACGATTACCATGGAAGCAGTAATCTCCAAAGGGACGTAAGTCTGGAGGAAGATCTGGTGGCGTGTCCATTGCTATTGACCGCATGAGTATTCGTGCCAATGAGGGAGCAAAAGCGCTCAAAAGATCATCCTTAGTCGCTGGTTGCCCTCGGAAACGCATAAGAGTAACAGAAGGTCGACCTTGCCATAAGAATACAGACCGTGCCTTGAGCTTCCGCTGTTTTCGACCAAGCACGAGCAGAGCGCTCAACGTATTAAAATATTCAGACCGACATAAATCCAGTGTCGATTCCCACGAGTCCTGCTCCTTGGTACCAGCAATCCTGTGCAAGGTCCAATGTTCATTGCCGATTTCAAACTGCCGTCCTTGCTCACTGAGGTCTTTGTTTAGTAAGGCTCGGCTTTCTCTTCGCATTTTCAACAATAGTTTATTGACCTTGCGGCCACCAAGCGGATTCCCAGCTAAGGAGAGCTCGTCTTGGAACTCTACTGGTATTATCGTTTCTGCATCAAGTCGTTGAATCCGGGAATCGACCCATATGGAGTTAAAATAATACTGGTAAAGATTTACGATGTTCGATACAAAGTACTCCTCGTCAACGCCATCCCAAGTAGTGTCAAGCTGAAAGCTCAAGATAGCAATTCCATCAGCGAACAATTTGATTGATGCGAAAAGGGACAACTGCAATTCATCCGACTCCAAAACTATCGGCGGAAAGTTAGCCCGAAGGTAAGGAGGAATTTGTCTCGCCTCAGAGCCCTCAATTCGGTTTTCACAAAATGACAACTCGGTTGACAGGGCAAGCTCAGCAACAACAGCGGCAGGGACTTTTGAGTCAAAGTGAATCTTCCAGCCCGCATCCCATTGCCGACCCTGCGGTTGCATAAACTCTATCTGAATCTTCCCGTCAGCGTCGGTGTAGAGACATTTGAGGTCAGAAAAAAACACAGCTTTCGCAATCCCTAATTCCAAAAGCTTTTTTGCCGTCCCAACGAGGTCAACTGAAGTCGCTTCAAATCCTATTGCGTAGTTATAAAACACATTTGCTTGATCAATCCGAAGAGGAATCTTCTTACTTACCGGTCCTGAGTTTGTCACCATTTGTTAAGACCCCTCTTTATGATTTTTCTTGGAAATTATAGACACAAAAACATACTTCAATCTTGTATGATTATACCATTTATTAATCATTACATTTTTCACAACGTTGAGCTGTGCGGCGCGGCTTTTTGCGTCCGCACCAGTGAATTGATACTCATTAAGCCTGTCTTTTGAAAAGGGCAGCATGAGGTCACCGAATTTATTCTAGGGCGTTTCCCTTAATCATTATCAAGGCGAACCTTCAGCATTAAAGCTGAGTAAGAGACCCTCAATATGTGTTTGTAGCAGGTTTTAAGATTACTTATTTTTGAATTTAAGTCAGGAAATTTTTATTGCCTATTGACAAGACTACGGCTCATATGGGTTGGCCGTCTACTTTTTATAGGTTGGTGTTAGGTCCTTTATCATCGGGTAATGCTTGACATTTAGTGTCTTTAACTCTGCATTTTCTGCCTCGCAGGTAGCAGCTATGATTGCGTCTGCGAGCCCCACACCGTGAGACTTGCCATAATCACGCTTATAGAGTCCCCCGGTCTTGGCTATTTCAGACGTTACAGGCAGAACCCGGAAGAGAGATATAAAATTCTCTAAAACTTTTAGTTCTGATTCCCCTTTTACGCCGGCATACAACTCTGCAACAACGATGGACGACAAAATGATCTGAGAGGAATTTGCGTTAACAAAATTCACCGCCTTACTATAACCCCGCAAGAAATCAATCAGTACGTCTGTGTCAAGAAGAAGTGCTTCTGCCATGATTAGTCCCTGTCCCATTCAGCCCGTATTGCCTTAAAGTCAGGAAGATCCGCACGGTTTTTCCAGATTCCGGCAGCCTCCCGTAATACAATTTCCCGCCGACTGTTGCCCGCTTGGTCGATGAGACGGTCAACGGCTTCTCGTATGAGTTCACTTTGTTTTTTCCCCAATGTTTTTGAAATGGCTGCTAATTCAGAGCGTTGACACTCTGTCAGGTATATTTGGGTTCTTATCATGCTACACCTCCGATAATGTATACACCACAATTATACATCGTTTTGACTTTCTGTCAAGGCCAACGGCACGCATCAGCGACCAACAAAGCGCGTAGCGGTTTTTTGGTCCGGCTGCATGCGCGTTGTTATGCGGTTTCCGACTATTCTCGTTTTCATTTTCGATTTAACTGCCATGTAAATTCCTTTACGTCAGTCTACTCGTTTGACGCTATTGTTTCGATCTGTTGCCCACTCGTGACACAAATCATCTAAGTATTGGGCAATTTCAGATTCGGCAATGTTAGAAGGAACGATTATGTCTCTATCTGGTCGCCGTTTTCCCTCGTTTCCTAAGTAGAATGCCTCCCAGCCGCTTCTGGTCTCGGTAATGAGTACGACTCGTCCAAATACATCAAACTTTAAAGTTTTCATTTTTTTGGGATTACCGCGGGGTTCGTCTAATTATACCTGCCTGGGAATTAATCTGCCTTATCAGCCGAACCGCCGCGGTACCGATCGGTATGCCAGGTGGGGGGGGAGGGCTCCTCAGTAATGGGGGCTCCTATCCCGATGGAATTAATAAAAACAAAAATCAAGGTCCGGCCTCATTTTCGTTAATTTTATCTAATGACACAGACAAGTTATATTCATATAGCTCGATATTGTTTATTTCTGAACAGGCCAACGATAGGTCATCAGAAATGTCACGGGCTATTATAACACCACGTACTTTCTGATTCTCATCTGCCTGGTGTTTTCTAATCCACGCCATATAACGCAGAATTTGCCCAACAACCCTGTCGTATCCTCTGGATACTTTAAGTTCGATTACCACATAATCGTTGTTATTATCTGTTGCCAAAATGTCAATGAAACGGTTTCCTGCTGGGAATTCTATTCCGTTTATTTCTTCTTCCATATAAAGCGTAAGCCCTGGCTCAATAAGTGGCAAATTTTTAGCTAAAAAGTTTTGGAGATCTTTTTCATATGCAAATTCATTTTCTTCTTTTGAGTTTTCAGTTTTTTTATTGTTGAAATCCTCTTCATCTGGCTTGGAATAAATAGGGTCAGGATCAGCGCTTGGATCATAAAGACGGAATTTTTGGCTGTCTATCTGATATAAGAGGTCATCTTTCCCATTTTGATCAAGATTGTAATGTATCCGGCTTGGGGCATTAGTGGATAGTTTTAGAAGGTGGGCAGAAATAGTGCCAGGCTTTATTAAGGGATATTTTTGCTTGAACCATGAGTTTACTTTGCCTCTACTTAAGATACCTTTTTTTAGCACAGATAGATCTTTAATCATGTCGCGAAAGAGCAGTTTGACAGGTTTTTCATATAGTGCCATGATTGTATTCCTTTGTTTTTTTATAAAACCTGATAGCCGATCTCACGACATTGATCATGCTGATATCACCAAAACATATATATTTAACAAAATAATCTTTCTCAACTTTGTTTGTTCACCGAACCGCTTTGACTTTTTTCCTTTTCTAAACGCTTCCTTTCTTTACGTTCAGCCTGTTTTTTCTTTTTGTCTTTTACAATCTGCTCAACAGAACGAACATTCGCAGGTTTTTCCTTGTTGAATCGTTTAAAATACAGAGTTTCAATAAAATCAGAAAGAGGTTCTTTCCAAGGTTCCTGGTAATGATTTGCCAAACTTCCAAATTTCTTTGGATTCATACCAAGCTCTCTGGCCATTTGAATATGTGCATGTGAAAGCCTAAACTTTTTTCTTGCATCAATCCAAACTTGATATCTGGGTGATAAATTTTTCTTTTTTGCCATAATAATATTAAGCGGTGTTTATTCGTTTTGGAGTTTCCTATCAGTGGCGTTGCTAAATTTTACAGCGATTTCATTTTCTTTTTGTATGGCATCTTCCAATTCATCAAAAGTGAACATATCTTTTGTAACGTACAGATTCACCTTGTAAAGATGGCATCGGCCTGGTTCGTTTTCTGAGCGATCAATAAATTCCGATAATCCTTTTTTCTTAAGTTGTATCAATTCCTGTAATTCTTCTTTATTCATTGGTGCCCCTTTTGATTACTCACATCTCTCACCAAGCGGGTCTTATTAAAAAAATGCATACCAATCTTGCCCCCGGGCTATCCCTGTTGATTCAAAACGATCACATACCTGCTTGTAACACCCAGTATCCTTTTCTTCTGCATTGCGGAGACGACTACTGCGCTGAAGCGTTGCGCGGACATGGGGGCCTGGATTATGTGAGTGTGCTGCCATCCAGTCCTGTTCAGGATACAAAGGTAGTCGTCTATCAGGATTGCTCCTTTGCCCGTTTCTTCTGTTGCTGCTTTATTCTGAAAATCCCGCCAGTCCGCGTTAATGAAAGCAAGCCTTGTCGTCTTTTTGGTATTGAGTTTAAGCAGGGCGAAAAAGGCTTCAAGAAATTCAAGGTATTCTTTCTTCGGCAGTCCTGATATACTTTTTTTATCATAGTCGGCAGCCTTTTTATCAAAGTATGGCGGATCAAAGATGATGAGGTCGGCTTTTTCTTTTGAGTTTACAGGCCAGGATAGTTGTTGATCTGAGGAAAGGTTCCATGTGTGAGGTTCGATCTCGGGGCGTGTCTCCGACCGGACCGTCATATCAAAGGCCCAGCATCTGCGGCTTAAGGCAAGGCAGGTGTCGGGGGTCACGCCGCCTCCCGCCATGGGGTCAAGGATCAGGTCGTTTGGCCTGGAGAAATAAAAGAGGATGTGTGCGATCAGTTGCGCCGGGATGCGCCCGGGCCAGTCATCCCCAAATCTTTTGTCACAATCATTGAATTCCCATTGGTCCCAGGTCCTCAGTCCCCAGCCAAGTTCCTTGAATCTGTCGCGATCATCTTTGTCTTCCAGGGCCAGTGACCAGACCATTGGATCTGTCCAGCCATGCTTTTCAGCTACTTGTGCAATAGTAAAACCCCTCTCTAAATCGGCATTTATTAGATTTGCCAATACTGGCATTTTTAATAAATGGTTATGTATTGATGCCTGATTTACCCCCATTTTTTTTGCAATCCTGTCCTGGGGGATGCCAAGGCGATTCATACTGAATATCTTGATGTCCTTGCCCATCTGGCTTGCGGCGCGAAGATCGGTTATGTAGGAGTCCACTGTCTGCCTTGAACGTCCGATGGCTTGACCGATATCTGCGGAGCTGAGACAAGGGTTCTTGGTGTATGCACGCCGGGCAGTGTTCCTTGCCTCGTCTTCAGTCAACTGTCTCGGGCCGATCGCTTTTTTTGCAGCATATAGCAGGGGATCATTCCCATCCAGATCCTTTATGATGGCTTCTACTTCTGCCACCCCAGTTGATTTGTAGGCGCTCCATCTGTGAGTCCCATCCAGCAGACGATACCAACCGGGCTTGTCAGGGCAGGGCTCCACTTCAATGGGATCAAACGTAAACCCGTCCCTGATGTTTTCGGAAAATATACCCACCCGCCTGTGATCAATCCCATTTCTGGGATAAATTTCTTCATCAAGGATAATTGTTTTAAATTAAACCTCGGGCTATGCCCGAGCGACCCTAAAAGGTTTTACCGTTCCGGCGTGGAAAAAATATGATAAAGGTTCTTCCCCGGGAAAGCTCCAAAGGGAGAAGAGAGGAAGAACCTATGAGAGATTG
>JAUWQK010000216.1 GCA_030611115.1 Deltaproteobacteria bacterium | reverse complement strand
TAATCTGAAAAAGCACCCCTGGAAGATGATTTTTGGCCATTTTTGTGATAAAACTTTACGAAATAAAAATTTGAAAATACACTGTTTTCAACCATCAAAGCCCGGAGCGGGAATTGCTGGGAACAGGTCCACTTCTGCTTTTAGTTACGACATTTATTCGATTGTTTAGACCTGGTACCTTTATTTCTGACTGCAACTTCCCACTGTGATTTTATTGAATTATTTAAGGATGTCCCCTATTCCACTTGAAATTCTTATGTCACATGGCAAGACCCCAATCATTCAACTTGTCAACTGTGTAGGCCTATGTTCTTACTAAGGAAAGCACTAAGTACCTGTCCCCTTTTTGGTCTTTCGGCGTTCAATACCGCGAATAATTCGTAGAGCACACTAGTTCACCGTATCGAAAATATTACATCAAATATTGGCAAGATAGAATTTCCCTTAATTATGACCTTATCATACGAACTAATGGACAAAAATAGTCATTAGGGCCATTATTCCCTTGACAAAGAAGATTAGTTAGGTCTATTATCCCTCCAAAACGTATGAGAAATAAAGGAGGGATTGCATATGTCAAATTGCCCAATTGACCTAAAGTTCTCAAAGACCAATTCTAATAAGCGGCTCGAGAAAGCATATGAAAGTCTTGGAGTCAAAATTGTCACCCGGATTATCGGCTTCACTCTGTTTTTGTTGGGTGCAAAGCGAGACGATATCGCCCAATATTTGCAAATACCTATAGGGACCTTTCTGTCCTTTCTCACCAGAACCGATCGGTATGGTCTTTTGGCATTTGAAGATAGAAGGAAATCACTATATGTCAAAGTTGTAGAAACCGAGGCTCGGCTCAAGCTATCTTTGGCCGTGACCGAGCAAAACGTTATCATTCAATTAGGCGATAACAATCAGGCTATTATAATCCCCCGTAATAATCAATTGCAGTGTAAAGTAATTCTCCTCACTCTTGTCAACAACGGCCTGCTTTCCGCTAAAGATGTGGCTGAAGTTCTTGGATTTACTGTAAGACATATCAGAGATCTAAATGTCAAAATGCATGAAGCAGACGTTTATTCGTTGATTGATAAGCGAAAAGGTCAAATTCAAGATTATCGATTCACTCCAGAAATTAAGGCTGAATTGATCCAGCAGGTTGCGGCGAATGCCCTGACCGGCAAACCGACTTCAAGTCGCGCCGTATCTGAACAGATCAACCAACGATGTAACTTGCTTTTACCTGATCGCTCAGTGCGATTACACATGAAAAAGATGGGGTTACCCAAAATATCAAGATCCCTTCCTACACTCGTGGAAGATTTAAAAAAAACTCCAAGCAATGATCATTGACACGCTAAATGAGTTTGTTCCCGACAATCATGGTTCAAACTGCTCGCCCAAACATCAGATTGCCAGAATCAAACAAATACAGGAACGAGCTGAAATGCTGGCGCTTGCTCACGGTGAGGTCAATTTAGGAACCATTGCATGGTTCACGAACCGACATGTCACTACCGTTTGCAAATGGATAATGAGATCAAAAAACGGTGGTGAGCTATGCGATCAAAAAAGAAGCGGACGACCTCCAGTTTATAATGAGAAAACACAATTAAAGACCATTGCCTTTTATTGCCAGGTTTCTCCTCTGCCTGGGTGTAACAGCTGGTCATTGAGATGGGCGGAAAATTATCTGAAAGAACACAGCGAAATCATCGGTTGTTCTATGAGTCATTCAACCATTCAACGCATTTTGAAAAGCCATGGCCTACGACCTCATTTGCATAAATACTTTTTGGCTATTACCGACCCTGACTTTTTTCCGAAAATGGAACATATTGTTAACCTTTGTCTCAACCCGCCAGAGTACCTGTTTAACTTTGATGAATGCACGGCTCTTCAAGCCAAATCCACTCTGGCCCCGGAATTGCCCGCGGTATCCAACAAACCCAGGTATGAAGAATTTGAATATAGGCGCAATGGAACCATAGATCTTATGGCCTTTCTAAATCCTAAAACAGGCAAAGTCTTCGGTAGATGTACCCCAAATCACAATACGCAAACATTAGCCCGAGTTTTCAAAGAACACGTTAATACGCTGCCTTCAGATGCTCCACTTCATTACATCATGGACAACTTAAACACCCATTTCAATGATGAGTTTTGTAAGACCGTTGCAGAATTAAGTGATGTAACCTATGATCCCCTCAGAACCGGTCGTGAACGTCGCCAGTGGCTTCAGAGGGAAAACAAACGGATTGTAATCCACTTCACTCCTTTTCACGGCTCTTGGCTGAATATGATCGAGATATGGTTTGGCATACTCAATAAAAAATGTCTGAAGCATCAATCATTTGAATCAGTACAGCTCTTACAGGAAACCATAGAAGAGTTTATTGAAACTTGGAATACATACTTTTCTCACCCATTCACATGGACATATACAGGAGAAGGGTTACACGAAAAAGCCATTACCCGGTTCAATAAGCTGCTTCTCATCGAAAGTAAACAGATGGACATCAAATTTCTAACAAAACAACTACTCCTAATGTACAACATCGCCAAAACATACAACAAAAAAGTCCATACTAAGGTCTGGAAAAATCTTCATGACTTGTTTGTTGACAAAAAGGATTATATCAACACGATTATCAGTGCTTCCACTAAAGAGCGCCAGACAGCAAAAGCACACATGGCATTAGATCAATTCAAGGCCGTTATGATCTGAACGAAAAACGGTAAAACCCCAATGGTTAAAAAGTTAAATTGCCAAAATCAACGGCAGAACTTATGAGTCGATGCACTAGGTTGTTTATTTTTTTGCCAAACCGGCTGGAACGGTAAAGCAGAGCACCAGTAAAAAGATCCCCGCGATTCCTAACAAATGCTTTCCTTTAAATGTGGCCTGCTCCTTGCTTTTTGGTTAATGCTGTTACCACATCAAACAAAAATCGTAGCCCTAAT
>JAUWQK010000019.1 GCA_030611115.1 Deltaproteobacteria bacterium | reverse complement strand
GGTCTTTTTTTTCTTCCCTGATTTTTTAGTCATATTTAGTAACAGTTTACGGTTCACGGTTAACAGTTAACGGTTGATCAAAACATAAAACTGTTAACTGTAAACCGACAACCGTAAACCGTGAACGGGCGCATTACTTTTTCTCGTCTTTTACTTCCTCAAAATCGGCATCTACCACATCTTCATCTGTGGATGAAGAAACCCCTGCCTGTTGTGCACTTTCAGCGCCAGCGCCGGCTTGCTGTTCTCCAGTTTGAGCTTGGGATGCCTGCTGATACATGGCTTCAGCCAGTTTATGGGAAGATTGAGTTAATTCATCGCTCAACTTCTTGATCTCAGCTTCATCGTCCCCTTCCATTGCTTTTTTAAGCCGGCTTGTTGCATCCTCAACCTTGCTCTTGGTGGCGCTGTCAACCTTGTCTCCAAGGTCTTTTAAGGATTTTTCAGTTGAATAAATCAGAGCATCCGCAGTATTGCGTGCTTCTACCAAAGACCTTTTCTTTTTGTCGTCCTCTGCATGAAGTTCCGCATCTTTTACGAGGTTGTCTATTTCTTCCTTTGACAAACCGGAAGAGGCAGTAATCTGGATTGATTGCTCCTTGCCTGTAGCCTGATCCTTTGCAGATACATTTACAATACCGTTGGCATCGATGTCGAAGGTTACTTCTATTTGAGGCACACCCCTTGCTGCTGGTGGAATCCCAACGAGTTCAAATCGTCCCAGGGTCTTGTTACCTGCCGCCATTTCCCTTTCTCCCTGCAGAACATGAATAGAAACCGCAGGCTGGCTGTCTGCAGCGGTTGAGAAAATCTGGCTTTTTTTGGTAGGAATTGTTGTGTTTTTTTCGATTAGCTTTGTCATAACGCCGCCCAGGGTCTCGATTCCAAGACAAAGGGGCGTAACATCGAGGAGCAGAACGTCCTTAACATCTCCTTTAAGCACTCCTCCCTGAATGGCTGCCCCCACCGCAACAACTTCGTCAGGGTTAACGCCTTTGTTAGGTTCTCTGACAAATAGTTTTTTAACTCTTTCCTGAACAGCCGGCATACGAGTCATGCCGCCAACAAGTATAATCTCATCAATATCTTTGGGAGAGAGACCTGCATCTTTAAGTGCAACCTGGCATGGTTTCTCAAGTTTGTCGAGCAAATCACTTACAAGCGCTTCAAGTTTGGCTCTTGTTATTTTTATATTAAGGTGCTTTGGCCCACTGGCGTCGGCGGTTATGAATGGCAGATTTACATCTGTTTCCATTGATGTGGATAGTTCCATCTTAGCTTTTTCTGCAGCTTCTTTCAGGCGCTGAAGAGCCATTTTGTCGCTTCTTATATCAATACCCTGGTCTTTTTTGAATTCGTCTGCTATATAATTGATAAGTCGAAGGTCGAAATCTTCTCCACCAAGATGGGTATCACCATTTGTAGATTTTACTTCAAAGACACCTTCTCCAATTTCAAGTATGGATATATCAAATGTGCCGCCGCCAAGATCAAAGACGCCGATTTTTTCTTCCTTTTTTTTATCCAGACCATAAGCAAGTGATGCAGCAGTCGGTTCGTTTATAATTCTTAAAACATTCAGGCCTGCAACCTTTCCTGCGTCCTTGGTTGCCTGGCGCTGGCTGTCATTAAAATAGGCAGGCACGGTAATTACTGCGTCAGATACCGTTTCTCCGAGAAATTCCTCTGCTGTTTTCTTTATATTTGCCAGTATAAAAGACGATATTGCTGCAGGGCTGTGTTGCTTCCCACGAAGATTTATTCGTATATCACCATTGCTTGCCTGCTCAAGTTTGTAAGGAAGTATCTTAATATCATTTTGTACTTCAGGTGAAGCAAACTTCCGCCCTATAAGTCTCTTCACAGCAAAGACCGTATTCTCCGGATTTGTGATTGACTGCCTCTTTGCAACCTGGCCTACCAATCTTTCACCACTTTCTGTAACAGCAACAATAGAAGGAGTTGTACGCCCTCCCTCGGGGTTGGTTATTACCTTTGCTTCACCCCCTTCCATTATAGCCACACATGAATTTGTGGTGCCAAGGTCTATTCCTATTATCTTGCCCATTGTTCTCCTCCTTGTAATTATATATAATCTGCTTATTATTTTTTTTCTTTTGAGACTACAACCGTTGCCGGTCTTAGTAATCTTTCATTTATTATATATCCTTTTTGAAGCTCATTTATGACTGTATTGTGTGGGTGTTCATCATTTTCCTGCTGCATAACAGCTTGATGAAAATTTGGATCAAAAGGCTTTCCCAGTGATTCAACTTGTTTTACACCAAATTCTTCAAAAATTTTAAGTAATTCTTTAAGGGTCATATCGATCCCTTCAATTAGACCATTATTTGAGTTCCCTTCATCTTTTGACGAACTTATTGCCCGTTCCATATTGTCAACAACTAAAAGCAGTTCCTTAATTAAGGATTCATTTGCGAACTTTTTGAACTCAGACATTTCGCGAGCAGATCGTTTTTTGTAATTTTCGAATTCAGCAGAAACTCTTAGGAAGCGATCATATGTTTCTTTGGCCTCATCTTCTAAGGATTTGATTTTTGTTTCCATCTCCTTTAAAGGATAAGTGGCCTCACCTTTTTTTTCTTTGTCTAAATCTTTTTTTATGGATATTTTATTATCTGTATCATGCTTATCAGTTTCAGCTTTTTTTTGTATTTTCTTTTTATAGTCGGTCATCAGATAGAGTTGCTCCTATGTTATTTTCACACTTTTTTCAGGGCCGGAAGTTTGAATAAAAAATAATGCTATATGTAAGAATGTCAAGGTGGTGCAAGGACTGGTTGTATGGTTGTGCACCCCCTATTGAATCTTTTTCTGAAACATTTAAGCCAAAACTCGACCGGGATCAATCCACGACACAGACTGTATCACTTATCGCTGCTTCCTTCCGGACCTGACGAGGTTCGTGAGTGTCTGTTGCGCAGCGGCCGGTCGGGATGACTCGAAAACGTCCAGGATAAAATCCTTTAGAGGGAATTCAGCCCCGCATTAAGCGGATTTCGGGAATAGGGCACCGCTAGCTCCCCGCTTAGCACAACCATTTATATAAAATAATTCATAAAATAATTTTTTCAAGGGCAAACAATTATAATAGTTTGAAAAATGTTAATTATGAGTTATATTAGGTTTATATAACCGTTCCGTGAACGGTTACACATTTTCTATACTATACCTCGAAGGGTCACAAACAACAATTTTTCATGCTATCACCACTCAAGGATTACAAAAATAAGTTGATAAAAACCGTAGAGGCAACCATTAAGGCTCACAGTATGATCGGGACAGGGGATTCAGTTCTGGTTGGTGTGTCAGGCGGGCCTGATTCTGTGGCTCTGCTTCATATTATACTCTCATTGACTCAACGATTTTCCCTTAGAGTCGGTGTTGCTCACTTAAATCACTGTCTCAGGCAAAAAGATTCAGATGATGATGCTGAGTTTGTTGCATCTCTTGCACGCAAATTTGATTTGCCTTGTTATATTAAAAAGGAAGATGTTCGTAAATATCAACATGAAAAAAAGTTGTCTTTGGAAGAAGCAGCAAGAATTGTTCGCTACGGATTTTTTGAAAGTATCGCAGAGAAATACATGTTCAACAAGATTGCTCTCGGTCATAATGCTGATGATAATGCAGAGCTTGTAATAATGAATTTATTGAGGGGAAGCGGTCCCGCAGGTATTTCAGGAATACCACCGGTAAGGAATGGAGAAATTATTCGTCCTTTAATAAAATTAACCAAATCTGAAATACTCGAATTCCTGGCGGTTAATAAATTAAAGTTTGTTTTGGACAAGTCTAATAATGACCAGAGATACCTTCGGAACAGAATCCGTCATCATCTAATACCACATTTAAAATCTTCTTATAATAAAAGGATAGTGGAAACTATTAACCGTTTTGCATCAATTATAAGATCTGAAGAGGAATGGATAGATGATTTAATAAATCCCATATTCAATAAATCTGTTTTAACTGCTGAGAATAATTCAGTTACCCTTTCAATTTCTTCAATTAATGAATTGCATATTGCAGCCCGGAGGAGAATTATAAGAAAAGCAATCGCAGAAATAAAAGGAAATTTGAGGCGTATTAGCTTTTCACACATAGATTCTGTTAGTTCCCTTTTAAATAGCGGACATGCTTTTGGCCATATCGACCTTCCCGATGGTATCTGGATTAAACGAGATGGAGACACTGTTTCCTTTTCAAGGGGAAAAAGGGTATTGCGTGATCCGGATAAGAAATTAAGAGATGAGAATAAACTTTCATTTGAATACAGGATATTAAAACCTGAAGCCGGCTTCAAAGAAGAGATATTTCCCAGATCCTTGTTAATTAAGGAACTTGGTTTAAATATTGAATTTTCTAAGATTGAGATTGAAAATTTGCCGGATATCCATCGCGCTGGACATAATGTTGCTTTTTTTGATATGGATAAACTTAGCTTCCCTTTGGTTTTAAGAAACTTTCGACCTGGTGACAGGTTTCAACCATTTGGTATGTCGGGGACACAAAAGGTAAAAAAATATTTTATTAATAATAAGGTTACAAGAGCTCAGCGCGCTAAATGCCCGATACTGCTTAGTCGTGAAAAAATAATGTGGGTTGTTGGCTACAGAATAGATGATTTTTTTAAAGTAAAACAATCAACAAGAAATATACTTAAAATGGAAGTTTCTCTTGCCTAATATACAATTATGATTAATATAATAAAACCTTGAACCCTAAATTTTTGGAGGAAATATCTTTTGAACCCATTTTATAAGAACATTGCTTTATGGCTTGTTATTACGCTGATGATGATAATGCTTTATAATCTTTTTAATCAGCAGAAATTGCCTGAATCAAAGATTAGCTATACGGACTTTCTTGCAATGGTCGATGAAGAGCGAATTGAAGGAGTCGTTATTCAAGGCCAGGAACTCTTTGTAACAGATATAAACCGTAATCGTTTTAAAGTGTTTGCGCCTCAGGACAGCGATCTTATCAAGATACTCAGGCAAAAGGGCGTAGCCATTAATGCAAAACCACTATCAGAGTCACCCTGGTATATGTCTCTTCTTGTTTCATGGCTTCCTATGATTGTACTCATAGGAATTTGGATATTTTTTATGCGTCAAATGCAGGCCGGTGGCGGCAAAGCGCTTTCATTTGGGAAGAGTCGTGCTCGTCTTCAATCAGACAAGTCTCAGAAGGTAACCTTTGATGATGTTGCCGGAATCGATGAAGCAAAGGAAGAATTGGGAGAAATTATTGATTTTCTCAGAGAACCCAAGAAGTTTACACGTCTTGGAGGACGAATACCTAAAGGGGTTCTTCTTATGGGACCGCCGGGAACAGGAAAAACTCTTTTGGCGCGAGCTATTGCCGGCGAAGCCGGGGTGCCTTTTTTTAGTATAAGCGGTTCTGATTTTGTTGAGATGTTTGTCGGAGTAGGGGCATCGCGTGTAAGAGATCTTTTTGTCCAGGGTAAAAAGAACGCTCCGTGCATCATCTTTATCGATGAGCTGGATGCTGTTGGAAGGCACAGAGGAGCCGGTCTCGGTGGAGGACATGACGAAAGAGAACAGACTTTAAATCAACTTCTGGTTGAGATGGATGGATTTGAATCAAACGAAGGCGTCATATTAATATCCGCTACAAACAGGCCTGATGTTCTTGATCCTGCTCTATTGCGTCCCGGCCGTTTTGACCGGCAGGTCTTTGTTTCACTTCCGGATATTAAAGGCCGTGAAGAAATTCTTAAGGTTCACATGAAGAAAACACCAATTGCATCCGATGTGTCCCCAATTATTCTTTCAAAAGGAACACCGGGATTTTCCGGGGCTGATCTGGAAAACCTTGTCAATGAAGCTGCTCTGCTTGGCGCTAAAAGAAATAAAGAGAAGGTTGATATGGCCGACTTTGAAGATGCAAAAGACAAGGTATATATGGGACTTGAACGCAAATCTAAAGTAGTAAGGGAGGAGGACAGGAAAGTAACGGCATATCACGAAGGCGGCCATGCTCTTGTATCTCGTTTCCTGCCGGAAGCTGATCCGGTTAACAAAATTACAATTATTCCAAGGGGACGCGCAGCGGGTATTACCTGGTTTTTACCAGAGGAGAGAGATTTTAAATTTAAGGATCAGTTGGAAAACGATTTGACCGTTTATTTTGGAGGAAGAGTTGCAGAAGATATTATTTTTAACCGTATAAGCACAGGGGCAGCCAACGATATCAAACAGGCGACGGATATTGCCCAGAAAATGGTGCGGACATGGGGCATGAGTGAAAAACTGGGACCGCTTTCTTATGGCAAGGGTGAAGAGCAGATTTTTCTTGGTCGTGAAATATCACACCCAAGAGATTATTCCGAAGAAACAGCCAGAAAAATTGATGAAGAAGTAACTATTCTGATAAAGAATTCATACAAACGTGCAAAAGAAATTCTGGGTGAGAATATAGATATCCTCCATAAATTGGCAGAACTTCTGCTTGAAAAGGAAACTGTCAAAGGAGATGAGCTTGATGATCTAATTCGTTCCATGAGACCGGATATAGTGCTGGGGTCAGGGGCCAGGGATTAGGGATCGGGGATTGAACGGTTACAAATCATATAAACTTTCATGGGGGTCTCACAGCCTTTCGTTCGGTAATCATACGTGTATTATGGGCATTTTAAATGTGACCCCTGATTCTTTTTCAGACGGAGGCCTTTTTTTTTCATGCGATGCAGCGGTGGCTCACGGCGAAAAACTGGCTGAGGCCGGCGCTGATATAATTGATATAGGGGGCGAATCCACACGGCCGTTTTCCGAGCCTGTATCTATTGAAGAGGAAGGCCGGCGTGTTTTGCCGGTTATTGAAAAACTTGCGAAACGTGTTTCAATTCCTATCTCAATTGATACAACAAAGGCAAGTATGGCGAGAGAGGCTATTGAATCCGGTGCCTCAATTATCAACGATATAAGCGCCATGTACAGTGACCCTGATATGATGGGTGTTGTAACAAAATATGGAGTTCCGGTAGTAATTATGCACATGAAGGGCGCTCCAAAAACAATGCAGGTTTCTCCTCATTACGACCATCTTATAGAAGAGATCAAAGAATTTCTTGAAAAAGCAATTTGCAGAGCTGAAAAAAACGGAATTGCAAGGTCTAAAATAATAATAGATCCTGGAATTGGGTTCGGCAAGACAGTCGAACATAATCTTCTTATAATTAAGTATCTGAATAAATTTAAAACTTTGAATAATCCTGTTTTGATAGGGCCTTCAAGAAAGTCATTTATTCGAAATATTCTTGAGGGCAGTCACGACGGTGATGCCGGGCTTGAAATGCCGGAGCTTGAAACAGGAACTCAGGCAACGATTGCCGCTGCGGTTTTAAACGGCGCTCACATTGTAAGGGTTCATGACGTTGGTAGGGCACGTTCGACATTGGAACTAATTGATTCAATTAGAAGCGTTCGCTATGACAAATCATAACTACTCAGGTTCAACGTGAACCCTGAACCTTTCAACCCAGACCGACCAGATGTTCAATTTAGGTTTTATAAGATCCGTTATGAATAAAGGGCTTGAAGACCATATAAAAATTATTTTCAACAAGGTCTGGAAATGGGCTATCCTGTGTTTTTTTTTAGTTGGTTGCTTTTTTTTACTATGGCATGACTCACCTTTTCATGAAACAGATATATTCATCCCAATAGATCTTGGTAAAATCCCTGACGGGTTATCAATAACCGACCCTCCATTAAAAGGAATAGAAGTACGTATCAGTTGCCCTGAATCATTGGTTAAAACTCTTTCTGAAATTAAGTCGCGATATTTGCTTGATCTTTCTGATATAAATGAAGGAGTCAATAATATTCCAATAAGAAAGGACGGTATTAAACTTCCCAGTAGAATCTCTATTATAAATATAACTCCGTCATTTTTGACTGTAAAAGTTGAAAAAGAGCTTAAAAAAGAGTTGCCGGTTATAGTTTCTTTTTCAGGCAAACCGGCGCCTGGTTTTTTTACATATGCGGTTACCAGGCCATCCTCAGTAATGTTGAAAGGTCCTGAAAATATTCTTGGACCAATTGAAAAGATATTTACAAAGCCTGTTGATGTTAATGGGCTGTCAGAATCCTTTAAAAAGGAGATAGCGCTTGATCTGCCTGAATGTCTTGATATTATTTCTTTTTCAGGAATCATTCTCGCCGAAGTATTTATTGAAGAACAAATTGTGGCGAGAGAATTTAAAAATATTCCTGTTAAAGGGAAAGATTCTACTTACACATTCAGCATTACACCTCCTGCTATAGATATTGAAATAAAAGGCCCTGTTAATCTACTTGAAAAGCTTTATCAAGAGAATGGATTGGAAGTCTGCATAGATCTTAAAGGATTGAAGCCCGGTGTTTATGTTAGACGTGCGTCAATAGTTTTGCCTGTTAAAACTATCCTTGTAAGCGTAAAACCGGAAATATTTACGGTAAAAATAAAGTAACTACTGAGGTTCACGGTTCAGGGTTCAAGGGTTCACGGTTAGAGAGCCCTGCCTGCCGACGGCAGGCGAGGATGAAAATTGAATGTTTTGAAGATGTTGAGACAACCAACCGTGAACTGTGAACCTAACAACCTTATGTGGTTATAATGCTTCTCGTTATAGATGTTGGAAATACAGACACCGTAATTGGTATTTACAATGGCAAGGAACTGGTAAAAGACTGGAGAATAAGAACTGTAAATACAATAACGGAAGATGAATTCAATGTTATCGCAGCCAATCTTTTTGCAGGAAGTGATATAAAATCTAAAGATATCAGCGGTATTGTCATTTCCTGCGTTGTTCCGCCCCTGGTAAGCGTTCTTGATTCTTTCTGCCGTAAATACTTAGGGCAGTATCCATTATGGGTAGATGCCAAGTCTGTCAATATAATGCCGATACTTTACAATAATCCTGATGAGGTGGGGGCAGACAGAATTGCCAACTCAATTGCTGCATTTGAAAAGTATAAAACCAGCCTGATTGTAGTTGATTTTGGTACAGCAACAACCTTTGATGCAGTTTCAGAAGATGGTGAATACCTGGGTGGAGCAATATGCCCCGGAATCATGATTTCCGCTGAAGCTCTGTTCTTAAAGGCATCCAAACTTCCAAGGGTTGAGATATTTTCTCGCCCGGAAAAAATTATAGGTAAAGATACGGCAAGCAGCATAAGGTCTGGTATTATTTATGGATATGCAGGTCTTGTGGATGGAATAGTAAGGCGAATGAAGATTGAAATGGGCACTGCTCCCAAGGTGATTGCTACGGGGGGGGTATCAAGTCTTATGGCTGATGTTTGTGACAGCATAGAAGAGGTTGAGCCCTCACTGACCCTTGAAGGGCTGCGCATTATATATGAAAAGATTAAATAACGGTTCAAGGTTCAGGGTTCAAGGTTAATAGTTAAACTCCGCCGATTTTTGTAAGCGATTCCTTAAAGACCTGATAGAATATTGTATTATCAGTAATACCGCTCTTTAGTATTTTTTCTATTTCCTCGATATTCTTTAGATTTACCACTATGTTAACGCTTTCGTGAAATGCCGCCATATTATCCATTGTTCGGAACCGGTCAGTTATAAGGACTGCGAAAATATTACGACGTACGTCCATAGACAACTGTTTCAGATACTTAAGTACATTATTTTCATCAGGATTATGGGCATCAAATTTTTCGTTGAGAACCACCACATCGAAAACATGAAAGCGCATTTGTTTAAGGGCATCTAATGCTGACTGGGCTTCTGTGGTATGATATCCCATATTTTTTAGTGCCAGTTTGATTTTGGGCAGGATGGCAGGATTTGTTTCACATAATAGAGCTGTTTCAACTCCTTCTTCCACAAAATCAAAGGGTTTTTCCGAAGCGTCATATGCTCCGGAGACAACTTCATCAAAAATAGTTTTTTCTGTTCCTGTCTTTGGTTTTGATGAATCGATTTTAGATCGCGTATCTATTGAGATTTTATTTTTACAGTTGGGACAGGTAAAGGAAAAGGTCTGTCCCTTTGGCAGCTTTTCATCAGGAATTTTGAATTTGCCCTGGCATTGTTTGCATACGATGTTCATGATAGTCTCCTCAAAATGCCTTATCGGACTTGCTGTAATCAGCATCTACTTCCAGGTCTTTGATATCAGTTGTAGCCTCGCCGCGGGCGCTTTTTATTGAATCAATCCCTCTGCCTACAATCCCTCTGCGGGAAGCGTATGCCAGAGCAGTTTCCTCAGTTATTAAGCCCTGTTCAAACAAGCCTATAATATAATCGTCAAAAGTGGTCATGCCAAATGGTTTACCCGCACTTATTATTTCATAAAAAGTTTTATCTTCGGATTCTCCATGTAAAATTGTTTCCTTAATCCTGAGATTTGTACCCATGATCTCAAATGCAGCTACACGTCCTCCGCCTACCTTGGGAAGTAGTCTCTGGCATACGATCCAGCGGACCGTATCGGCCAGCCTGATACGTATCTGATTTTCTTCTTCTGTATTAAACATGCCGAGTATTCTGTTGATTGTCTGTCCAGCGTCTATGGTGTGAAGGGTGCTTAAAACCAGGTGACCCGTCTCGGCCGCGCTAAGCCCAATTTCAACGGTCTCTCTGTCGCGCATTTCGCCGACAAGAATGATTTTTGGCGCTTGCCTGAGTGCAGCCCGAAG
>JAUWQK010000192.1 GCA_030611115.1 Deltaproteobacteria bacterium | reverse complement strand
GACGTTCTTAAATTTAATTGTCCGTTACCTCAGGTTAAACTCATAATTGAGTTTTCAAATTTCTGCTTATACATTCCCACGCTGGAGCATGGGAACGAGAAATTAGTTCACTTCACTTATGTCTGCACCGAAGGTGCTTGACAAGCTGTGTAACTGCCTGAACTGCTTCCTTTAAGTCCGCTGCAATAGTAAAATTAAGGCCTGATTCAGAAAGGATCCTGCGGCCTTCTTCAACATTTGTCCCTTCCATGCGAATTACCACAGGGATTTTTATCCCCGCCTTGTTCGCACCTTGTACAACCCCTTTTGCCAGCAGATCACAGCGAAGAATTCCGCCAAAAATGTTTATAAGAATTGCTTTAACATTTTTATCGCCAAGTATAATCCGGAATCCGTTTTCCACCATTTCTGCATTGGCTCCACCGCCGACATCAAGAAAATTTGCAGGTTCAGCGCCATAAAGCTTAATTAAATCCATGGTTGCCATAGCCAGACCCGCGCCATTTACCATATTCCCGACATTTCCGTTAAGCTTAATATAATTGAGATCGAACCTGGATGCCTTAACTTCAAAAGGGTCTTCTTCATCAAGATCTCTGTATTCGAGTACGTCCTTGTGGCGGAACAGCGCATTATCATCAAAAATGATTTTTGCGTCAAGTGCCACGATATTTTCATCTGCTGTTATTGCAAGGGGATTTATCTCCACAAGCGTGCAGTCATAATCAACAAAAAGCCTGTAAAGATTTATTAATGTCGAAGTAAACTGCCTAATCAAAGAGGGCGAGAGTTTCAGGCCAAAGGCAGCCTGACGGCAGTGAAATGGCTGGATGCCTAAAAGGGGATCAATATGGATTTTTATGATTTTTTCAGGTTGATTTGCAGCAACTTCTTCAATATCCATTCCACCGGCATTGCTTGCAATTATAACTATCTTTGCGGTTGCTCTGTCCGAAATGATGCTCAGATAAAGCTCTTTTTCAATTTTCAGGCTCTTTTCAACCAGCACCTTTTTTACCAGCTTACCTTCGGGTCCTGTCTGGTGAGTGATTAAGAGCATGCCTAAAATTCTTTTTGTTAGGCTCTCAACTTCTTCCACAGTTTTTGCAAGCTTTATGCCTCCGCCTTTGCCCCGTCCTCCTGCATGAATCTGTCCTTTAATGACAACAGGGAAACTGCCTATTTTATCGGCATTTTTTTTGGCTTCATCAGGGGTAAGGGCAATGCCGCCATCAGGAATGGGAATCTTGTATTTTTTGAATAATTCTTTTGCCTGATATTCATGGATCTTCATAAAAAATCGCTCAATTTAGGCAATAATACAAAGGATGTCATTTCTGGCGACCGAATCACCGCCGGCAAAATTGATGGATTTTATTGTTCCGCCTGCAGGAGACGGCAGGGCATTTTCCATTTTCATGGCTTCAAGAATTACAACTGTCTCTCCAGTATTTACAGAATCGCCCACCTGCTTTTTGTAACTTACAATTATGCCTGGCATAGGAGCTTTAAGCGGTGTCCCTTCGGTATCGCTTTCCGCCTTTTTGGATGCTGTAGTTGTAGATTTTGCAGGTACTGCCGGCTGCTTTACAGGTGCAGCAGGAACCTGTGGTTGTGGAGCTGCGGGTAAAACCCGGGGCGATGGAGCAACTGTTACAGGTTGTTGAGCAGGTATCTGGCTTTGTGCCTGTTGAACATAGCTTACTATTGGTGAACCTCCTACTTCTTCCACTCCAACTTCAAAGTATTCATCATCTACAAATACATTAAATTTTCTTAAGTTATTGCCTTTCGACGGAGCCGCTTTTTCTTTCTTTTCAACAAGTTTTCCTGCTCTGGCCTTTTTAATAAGCTCCTGTTCAGCCTTGACATTTTCCATAGTTCTCGGCCTTACTTCCTCCGGTGGTTCTTCCTTGCCATATTTCCATTTAAGAAATCTTTTTCCGGTAACAGGGTAAAGCGCATAAACAAGAACATCTTCCAAATCTGCTGCCAGACCCTTTACATCTTCTTTGGCTTTATCAAGTGCGGGTTCTATAACCTCTGCGGGCCTGCAGGTAATAGGCTTTTCTCCCCTTGGATGGTTTTTTAAAGCTTTTTTCTGAATTTTGGGGTTAATTGGTACGGGTGTTTTTCCATAAAGACCATAGCATAAGTCTTTTACTTGAGCTGTTATCATTTTGTAACGCTCTTTTTCATCATCAAACAGGACATTGTTAATTGCCTGCGTGGCAACAATCTGGCTCATGGGAGTAACAAGGGGAACCTGTCCAAGATCTTCTCTGATTTTAGGGAGCTCCGCATATACTTTATCCAGCTTGTCGAGAGCATCCATTTCTCTTAACTGGTTTACCAGATTAGAGAGCATGCCTCCCGGAATTTGATGTACAAGAACATTTGTATCAATAATTGAAACTTTGGTATCATCCAGTAAATATCGGTATTTGGGGAGAATTTCCTTTTCAAGGACTTCATTAATGGATGATAGAAGTTTGATATCAAAGCCGGTATCTCTGTTTGTTCCCATAAGCGTCATAACAAGAGGCCCGAGTGCGGGATGTGAGCTGCGGAATCCATAAGGAGACATACATGTGCCAAGTATATCCACACCAGCTTCTACTGCTTTTAAATGAGTCATAGAGGACATGCCTGAAGTAAAATGGCTGTGAAGATGAACAGGAACAGAGACAGCTTCCTTAAGCGCTTTAACAAGGACATAAGCATCATAAGGGGCCATCAAGCCGGCCATATCCTTAATACAGATACTATTTGCCTCCATTGCTTCAAGCTCTTTTGCCTTTTTTACGTAATATTCGAGGTTATAGACTTCTCCGCCCATCCGTCTTTCTGTCAGTGAATAGCAGATACAGCCCTGAAAATGTTTCCCGCATTCCTTGATAACAGGGAAAACTGTTTCAAAATTCCGGTAATCATTTAATGCGTCAAATGTCCTGAATATATCAATACCGTTATGAGCAGCTCTTTCAACAAAGGCTTTGGCAACATCATCTGCATAATTTCTGTATCCAACTAAATTCTGCCCTCTAAGAAGCATGGAAAAGCGGGTTTTTTTGATATATCTTTTTAAAGTCCTTATCCTTTCCCAGGGGTCTTCGTTTAAAAATCTGTGCATGGCATCAAATGTTGCCCCACCCCAGGTTTCAAGAGCCCAGAACCCGACTTCGTCCATCATTTCGGCAATAGGGATCATGTCTTCGGTTCGTCCCCTGGTGGCGAATAATGACTGCTGGCCGTCGCGAAAGGTCAGATCCTGTATCTTAAGAGGATTTTCCGTTTTTGGCCTTTCTCCGCTGAAATCCATTTTTGTAATTTTTACTTGATTATGATCGCTCATATTTAAAGGACTCCTCTTTATTTTAAAACTTTGAGTAATAGGACAGCCACAAAGACACCAAGACACAAAGATTATAACTCAAGTTTCGCACCCACTAATTCCTATGAGCCTTCTCTGGCAGGGCAGGTATTAT
>JAUWQK010000174.1 GCA_030611115.1 Deltaproteobacteria bacterium | reverse complement strand
GTGAGCCGGAGCATCGGGTAGCCGGAGCATAGGGGAACCGGAGCATAGGTGAACCGGAGAAGGGAGAAGCGGAGAATGGGGGAAACGGGGAATCGGGGGAATAAATCTCCGTTTCTCCGTTTCTCCGTTTCTCCGTTTCACCGTCTCTCCGTCTCTCCGGCTCATTTGCACGGCGAGTCGCATGATAATTTATAACTATCGTTCACTTTTAAAATAATTTCGAGGGAAATCCATGAGTTCCGTTCTTGTCTGGATAATATACGATATTGTTGAAAATAAGCCAAGGACAAAGGTTGCCAAAGAATGCAAAAAATTCGGCCTTATCAGGGTTCAAAAAAGCGTGTTCCTGGGCAGGCTTGAATCAAACCGTTTTGATGAACTATCGGAAAAATGTCGTGACCTGATTGATGAAAAAACAGACAGCGTTTACCTGTTTCCTTTCTGCCAGGAGGATTTCAGAAATATAAAGGTTCTTGGGCAGGGTTTTGATAAAAAATTGGTAAATGACGAGATTTTGGCGAAGTTTTTCTGAATCAATCTATGCCTATAAACAATGAAACATAATTGAAAATTAAAAACATTAATGCTTGTATTATTTTATAAGATGGACTATTTTATAAAGTAAGAATATATTAATTTGAAGGATAAATATAAAATGTATGCAAAAGTATCAAAGAAGGGTCAAATAACGATTCCTAAACCAATTAGGGAAAAATTAAAAATCGAAAAAGATGGCGCAGTTTTGTTTCTTGTTGAAGACAATGAGGTCAAGCTAAAAGGCGTTCCCGGAGTGCAATCGGAACAATTAGCCGGGAGTCTGAAAAAATATGCAAAGGAATATGTTTCTTTAAAAAAAATAAGAAAAAAAATACAAGGTGAAATTGCTAATGAAACAGCAGGAGAAGGTTTATCTGATTGATACAAACGTTATTCTCAGGTATTTATTAGGGGATCATCCCAAATTTAGCCCCAAAGCAAAAGCATTTATGGGAGACATATCTGAAGGAACAAAAAAGGCCGAGATATTTGATGTGGTTATTGTTGAATGCATCTATGTCATGGAAAAATATTATCAAATCCCCAAGAGTGAGATTTCAACAAAGTTAAGCGGAATACTGAATTTTTCCGGCATTGTGAATTCCGACAGATCAGAAATCCTCGAAGCGCTTCTAAAATACAACAGCACCAATATTGATATCGTAGATTGTATTCTTGCCGCCCATTCTTCTCCTGAAAAGATCGTTATTTCATTTGACAAAGATATGAAAAAATTAAAAGCGGTCAGTGAAATTTTGTAAAAACAGGGATAAATTTCAAAGTGTAATAATTTGATTTTTATGATTTCCTAATTTTCTAATATAATATTCCACATGTGTAAATGTGTTGACATTTATTTCTAAATGTCTATAATTTTGCACATGTATTCCCAAAAAACCCAAAAAGAGCAAATACTCGATAGCGTAAAAAAAATGGGGGTTGTTCGTGTTCGTGACCTAACTGCAAGAGGTCTGCACCACGAATCACTCAGGAGGCTTTGCAAGGACGGCCTGCTGATAAAGAGCGGTCGAGGTCTATATGAACTTGCTGATGCTGATGTTACTGAACATCACAGCCTGGTTCAGGTCACAAAACAAATCCCTCATGCGGTCTTCTGCCTGCTAACCGCACTTCAGTTTCACCATATCGGCACGCAGAGTCCATATAAAATTTGGATTGCAATTGATCGACGGGCCGGGAAACCACATACTGATTACCCTCCTCTAAGGGTAGTAAGATTCACCGGTTCTGCTCTGAGCGAAGGTGTAGAAGTACACGATATCGAGGGCGTAAAAATTAAAGTTTATAATCTTGGGAAAACTATAGCAGACTGCTTCAAATACCGAAACAAAATAGGTATAGATGTTGCGCTGGAAGCCCTCCGTGAATGTCGCAGGGAGCGGCATTGTTCAAACGATGAGCTCTGGTATTATGCCAAAATATGCAGAGTGGCGAAGGTGATGACACCATATCTTGAAGCCATAGTATGACATCTGAAATGAAGAATTTAAAAAAATCGATACACCAGCGCCTGCTGAACATTAGCCGGGACAAAAAGGAAGATTTCCAGCTTATACTTATTCGGTTTGCATTAGAGCGTTTTTTGTATCGCCTGTCAAAGTCTAAATATGCCGACCAGTTTATTCTCAAAGGGGCCTTTCTTTTCATGGTCTGGACAAAACAGCAGCATCGTCCTACCAGAGATATTGACTTTCTGTGCTTTGGGGATAGTTCTGCAGAGCGTCTAACAAGAATATTCCAGGAAATTTGTTGTACAGAGGTGGAACCTGATGGACTGGTTTTTGACGTCCACAGCATTTCCTTAAGTGAAATTCGCGAAGAGCAAGAATATGAAGGACAACGCGTAAAGTTAATGGCTCTGCTTGGGAAAGCCAGAATCTCTCTGCAGATTGATGTTGCTTTTGGTGACGCAATTACTCCTCATGTACATGAAGTAGATTTTCCTTCGTTGCTTGAAATGCCTACACCGCAGATTCGTACATACCCTAAAGAGACAGTTGTGGCAGAAAAACTTCAGTCCATTATTTATCTTGGCATGCAAAACAGTCGTATGAAGGATTTTTTTGATCTTTTTTGGTTATCAAGAGTGTTCCCTTTTGATGGCCATGTTCTACTTAAAGCTATTCGAGCTACTTTCCAGCGCAGAAAAACCGATATTTCCTTACAACTTCCACTTGCTCTAAGTGATGAATTTTCATTAGATCCAGTCAAACAAACTCAGTGGAAAGCATTTTTGAGTAAGAACGGTATATTGGAACTACCCGAAAACCTTACAGACATTATTGCAAAACTACGAAAATTTTTAGTTCCGCTCCTGAATGCGGCTGCGGGCAATGATAGATTTCTTTTATCGTGGTCTTCGGGAGGGCCATGGCAGCATAAACACCATTAGTATAGAAAATTATCTAACCCGCCCTGTTTGTCATTCCTGCGAAAGCGGGAATCCACTGGGTAAACTCCAGCGGCCAGCGGTATAATCACAGATTTTACGGCCATCTTTTTGCTCTTTTTCATTTTTTCGATCTGATTGGCAATTTTCAAATAGACTGGAAAGAAAGTGAGCGGATTTTAAAGAATGTTGTTAAAATCAGGGATAAATTTCAAAAATTAATGCCATATAAATCTCATGAAAAAAGCAACTCTTAGTTTTAGTAATGTTAATTTGAGAGCATCGCAGATTCATAAATTTCGTGGTTTTATCGGAAATTTTTTTAAAAATCATGATCTTATTCACAATCATGATTTGAAAACAGGAAAACCAATATACCGATATCCGTTAATACAGTTTAAGCTGATAGATGATATGCCTGCAATCATTGCTATAACAGACAGGGCCGTGAGTATTTTTTCGGAAATATTCATGAAACTTGATAAGATTATTATTGAAGATACTGTTATTCCTGTTTTTGAGAAGAATCTGAAGATAGAAGAAGTCGAATTCGGATATTCCGATGAAATATTTATGTATGAATTTGTTTCTCCCTGGATCGGGCTTAATCAGAAAAACTTCATAAAATACAATGATGCAGGCAGGGAAGAAAAAAACGAAATGTTAAAAAGGGTAATGACGGGGAATATTTTATCCATGTCAAAGTATCTTGATTGCTGGCTTTCAAAAGATCAGAAGATTAAAATTGATCATAAGTTAAAAGAGACAAAGGTAAATCTTAAAGGTAAAAATATGACAGGGTTTACCGGTATATTTAAAACCAATTTTTCAATCCCCGATTATCTGGGGCTTGGGAAATCGGTTTCAAGGGGGTTTGGGGCTGTCTGGAGGATGATATAAGAAAATACTATTGGATGTCACAGTTTGTGACCTCCAATAGTATCAAAATGGGTTTACGTCATCTCC
>JAUWQK010000224.1 GCA_030611115.1 Deltaproteobacteria bacterium | reverse complement strand
GGCCTTAATGCGGTATCAGAATATTGACGGCCTGGATTTGGAAGAGGCTCTTGAACAGGAACTTAAGCTGTAGAATTTGCTATTGGCACAAAATCCCGCTGGATTTTAGCTTGGAAAAATAATTTTTAAGCATTTCCGGATAATCAGTTTGGTTTGTTAATTTTTTCAATGTGGCTGGTATTTTTTCAATGTTTCCCTGTGAGGACTTCAATTCATTACGCACTTCAGTGACGTCAATCTCGACAAATAATTCTTCTAAGCTCGATTTGCCATTAAGCAGGATCTTCATATATTCATCGTTTTGTAAATTTTTTACTAGAGGTGTGTCTGCAAGCATTGTACGTAAAGTTTTCCCTAAAGACCCGTTGCCGGTTTTTTTCCGGTATCCCCGTTTCAAGTCTCGAAAACGCTGCTCAGCAAAATTATTCGTTCTTTGCGGTTGAATGTGTTTCTTCCCATCACATGTTTCCACCTCGATCGGGTCTGCAAATAACTTTTCCCAATACTTGTCAATTTGTTCAATCATTTTTTGGTGTCGCTCATTTGTTTTGTAAGTTTTCGAACTTACGATCTCTTTTCTAAACTTCTTTACTTCTTTTTCAATCGTGCCAATACGAGCTGTAGCCCCTTCGGTATTGAGCCCTCGCTTGCTTGTTTTGGGGGCGATCCGCATTGCCTCACGAAGCTTTTCAAAAATTTCAATTTCTGATTCAATCCGATCAACACTCTTCCATAAGGATCTATCCTTCATCACATCGGATAGATCGAAAAAAGCTTTATGAAGGGGTTTATTGTCTCTGTGGCCTCGCCGGAGTTTAATTTGTCGAAGTTGATCAAGATCTGCATGTGCCACTTTCAATCTCTCTGCAAATTCAAGATGCGGCCGGTCAAAAGGAAACCCATATCCGTTTCCCTGCTTTTTTCCATTAAGCGCCCAAGTGATTAAGCTGTATGCAGCAATCACAGGCATGCAGGTGAAAAATGCATCGCTACTGGATGACTTTTGATGATTCAGCATATCAATCAGATTTGTATTCTCATCGACAGTTTGTTTAAATTTTCGCAAACGATAATTCAGTTTACCGGCAATTCCATGTTTGGTCAAGCTTTTGCGGATGTTGTCATATTCCGCCTCAAGCAGATCTTTGCCGATATCCCGCAGAAAATGGAAATGGCAAATAAAATCCAAGCTGTCCGGAAAGACCTTTTCGACAGCTTTAATAATGCCTTTGGACATATCATGAACCAATGCCAGAGGCTCCCCAAATAGACTTTTAATATCCTCAAGGAAAGGAACAATGCTGTCGGACTTTTCACTGAACAATTTACAATTACCCAGGACAATTTTCATGATAGAATCTAGTCCACTCATCAGCAAAGGACTCTTGTCTTCGTAAGTTGCATCCAGATGAAGAATATAACCACCTTTTAATGCCATAGCGACTTTGATTCGTGGTGCGCTTCTCCGGTGTGCAAGCATAAGATATACAATGAACTTTTTACCAAGATAGGCAATCTCAGAGGGGCTGATATGGACATTTTTGACTGCAAGTTGCTCGACAATGCTGTAATCGGACAGATGGTTTACAAAAAGAGCCTTGCCTACATGAACAAGTATATCGTAACCGAAGTTACATGCGGACGGAACGATTTTGGAAAGTTCATTTGAACGGTATTGAATACCGCACTGGGGACACACCTTGATTGTTTCACGAGCTTTGAAGCTACCAATCTGGATCGTCTTTTTTATTCGAGTATCGGTTTTCAGGACATTCAGACGAGTCTTATCGTTCAGGCAAAATTCCTCTTCAGGAAAAAAATCAAACACAGGTGGTATATCAAAGAATGTAGCATTTGCCACACTACCATAAACCTTTTTCTTATAATGACAAAGGCAATTCAAAAAGGCGCTCCCGGCATTTTTTTTACTGTCAGACAGTGGTAGGTGAAAAGGTTCCTGATACTATCCGGGGTAACGTTACAATCGTTGCCTTTTAATTCTAAAGCCAGCTCTTCAATGCTCAGATGAGGGTTCTTAATTGTTTCCACAAGAATTAAAATTGCTTCAAAATCTGATGGTAGCTGTTTAATTCTAGTCATACCGGCACGGTAATCTTTTTGTTTGATGTAATCTTCCTCGACTGCAGAAAAGTAAACATAGCGTCCTTGAATCTTTTTTCGTTTTAAATCTTGGTGCTTCTGCAGAGCAGTGAGAAAAGAGCGAACAGAAATGCCCAGGAGATCGTTCATCTCTGCAGCATCAAGTCCGGCTTTTGAACGTTTAATCAGATTGATTGTTGTTTGTTTAAGATTGCCATATTTTGAAAAGTGAATTTTTCGATATGCCCATAAACCATTTTCGTCAAATTCGGGAATGTTCGGTAAAGTATAGTAGCGCCCGTTTTCGTTATAACTGGTATAAGCTTCCCAGAGTTTTAGCCGTCGTCTTGCGGTTTTTATAGAACTGTTCAAAAGAGAAGATAGTGCATCGATCGTAATTGCTTTTTTCCTGAAAATAATTTTAACGATTTTTGTGTCATTTGAGTTTTTATCCATTTTGCCCCCCGTGTCCAAGTATGAACTATATTGCTAATATTAATATTCATACTTGGACATGTCAAGGACAAAAAACATCGCTAAGGCCTTACAAACACATCAAATGAGGTGAAAATTAGATTATTTAGGCCAAAAGGGAAGATTAATACTTGGACAATAAAATTCTGTATTGGTAAGTGGTTTAAATGGTTTACGTTTTCAATATCCAACTTGATTTTGTTTTAATACTCAATAATTCTTACATATATGTTTACAATATCTTAAAATTAT
>JAUWQK010000254.1 GCA_030611115.1 Deltaproteobacteria bacterium | reverse complement strand
GCGTACGTCCTCTGGGTCGTCTATGAGCAAACCCAGTCGTATCGGTTTAGCCATGTTTCTCCTCTCCTTTTGTAAACCCACCACGGGTATTGATAGAATATAAACCGATTCAGTCTAAAAGATTTCGTATATCTTCGCTATCTGATCCACCCCACAAAACACTTCCAACCAGGCGACCATCCCGACCTCCGTATACATCATGTTAGTCTCCCAAAGTCAACGATCCCGTACGCTGCTTCGCTCTGTCAGGGGCAAAGAGAGAATGCTCGGTAGTCCGCTTCTCATCG
Source organism: Deltaproteobacteria bacterium (assembly GCA_030611115.1). Next base: position 1,986 of record JAUWQK010000254.1, on the reverse strand, counting down.
GTTTTTTGATTTTATGTTTTCCTTAAGGTGTAAGTTTTAATCCTCTTAACGTTGTTTTGGTCAGTTGTTTTTGTTGGCACCCAAAAGAAAAATGCTGGAATTAAATCCAGCCAGTGCTATATTTTTTATTTATCTTTTCTTTCTATTTAACTCTCACACTTATTGTATCAAAACCCTCGAATAGTATCCCATCATCGAATTTTCCAGTTATTGTTAGCAAGGCTGTATTGCCAGTTGCTACATCTACTATGTCTTGGGTGTTGAACTTGACTATAAGCTTACTATCAACAACATATCCCGCAACAGCCTGAGCTCCTTCGCATTCGACCGTGGTGAGATCTATATCAGCAACGTCAAAACCATAGGGTAGCTCGATGAATGCGGTGAACTTTCCTTTGCTGTGAAGGTTCAAAGTTTCTGGTTTGATCTCAACCCTAGCCATTATTGGCTGCTTTAGTACAAGTTCTTCCTTAAATATACCATTGTGATATAACTGACGTTTGGCAAAAAACCCGTTTTCCATCAACCAGATCTTTTGTTTATTCTCACCCATCTGAGAGTACATAATCGTTTCAAGCAACAGGCAGTGAACAGTACCTGCAGGTACAGCAATATATTCTTCAGAAATAATGCTTGCATATCCATGTGTTGATCCACTAACAGGAACAGGATATGGGAGCCCCATCCATACGTATCCTGAAAAATTGACCTCCTCTCTTTCCCATGTTTTTCCGACCCACAGCGGGTAATCGATAAGTAATGATTCTGGCTCAAATTCCAGATCCATGAAAACGATAGATCCATTCCAATCATAGATTTTTCTCATGGTTATATCTTCATTTTCAACATCTATTCCATAGTTCGTTATCTCGCCGCCATTAAGCTTGTCTATTCTGGATAGATAGTCATCACCATCTTTTTCACCCCAGTACAATACCGCTTCTTGTCCAGTCCTAGATGGAACAAAATAGTCACGAGTGGTATTGTATACATACGTTTTTTGAATGTCAAGCTCCGGCATTTCGAATACTGTTAAACCAGCATCACTTTGTTCAAATTCAGTAGCAATCGCTGGTGTCGCAACACATATTGTAACGAAAATGACTATGAGTGATATGCTCATAGCTTTTCTGATTTGTAATTTCATTTCATTTCTCCCAATTTTTTCATCTTGTCCGTCTGAAACACAATACTCCACACATCCACCTATAACCACATCTTATAAAAATTAACCCATCCCACAACTTCATCCAAAAAACGCCAGACCCTGCCCGCCCCTGACCCTAAGAACAAATCCGGCGGCGGCAAGGGACCCCCGGGCAGACCCGACTTTTACTCAAAAGACCCGTAGCACGTCAAACACCTGCAAAAGATGCCGGTAACACAGGGCTGCGAGCCGGGCACCTACGGCTAAGATAAGGACGGAGTGGACTGGGCCTTCGGGAGTTTTAACGAAACGGCAGTAAATGATTTCCAGGAAAAGAACCGGGACCGAAAGGAACCTATCGGTCATTTGGAAGTTTAGTAAATAACACGATAAAAATAAGTCTCAATCTTTTGAAAATCAATAAATCTTATCATGATGATTCATATCAACAAATAAAACAATCCCATTATTTTCATCAATAGTAAAAACAAGTACAGACGAACTACCGATATGAACTCTGCGTAATTGTTTCATATCATGGCTCAGGGGTTTATAGTGATGAGGATTTTGCAGTATTTCCTCGATCTTTTTCATCACTATCTCATAACGTTTCCTATCTTTTTTGAACAGTTTGCCAAGCTTCTTTTTTAAATTAGATTCAATGCCTGGCTTATACATTTTCAATTTCTTTCCTCAAATCATCGAAGCTGGAATATGTCTCAAAAACGCCTTCTTCTAAAATTTTTTCAACTTTTGCCCTGTATTCAGGACGTAGCCTGTGAAGGTCTGCATTGATTTCACTGATATCTCTTTGTAGATTAGCCATCTGGTCCTTTAAT
>JAUWQK010000058.1 GCA_030611115.1 Deltaproteobacteria bacterium | reverse complement strand
TATTTATCTTTGTCCGGGCGTTAACGACGACTATGACATAATTTCATACGGAGCTGACGGTGTTTCCGGCGGGGAAGACAAAAATAAGGATATTAATAGCTGGGATATTGAATAGGTAAAGGGATTTAGGAATTTAGGAATTTAGGAATTTAGGAATTTAGGAATTTAGGAATTTAGGAATTTAGGAATTGGATGGTTGGATGATTGGGTGGCATGGACAAACTTGTTTGTCCGTGTTCGGGATACTGGGATGAAAATAAATGCTGGAATGCAGGAATGCTGGAATGACGGATTTACTCTTATTGAGCTAATTGTTGTTATATCTCTCATAAGCATAATAACTTTTGTCTCGGTTCCCCGTTTTCATAACAAAACCATGCCGGATAACACAAAAAAAGTTTCTCGCTGGATTATGATAACATCGCAGTCTTTAAAAGAAAAATCTTTTCGCGATCAGAAGCTTTATACCATGTACGTTGATATGGAAAGCAGACAGCTTTGGGTGACAGATGAATCCATGTCGGAAGAAGAAATTTTAAAAGCAGGGCAACAGGGATTCTTGATTCCGGATGATGTTGAACTGCTGGATGTTGAGTTCCCGGGCAATAATAAAATCATGTCCGGCCTGGCCGATATCTGTTTTTACCCTGACGGCCATTCTGACATGGCGTTGATTCATATCAAAGACGATGATAACAACCAGCTCTCCTTTCTTATTGAACCTTTTTTATCAAAGGTAAAACTGTATGAGGAATATTCTGGATTTGAAGGTTAGGCGAGTCCTTAAGCCGGCTGCCGGCTTTACATTGCTCGAAATAATGGTATCAATCTCCATAATTTCCATCGTCCTTGTTGCTGTTTATAGAATGCATGCTCAAACCATCTCTATGAATACCTCTATAAAATTTTATACAACCGCACCGCTGCTGGCTCATGGCAAAATTGCGGAACTTGAAATAACCACATCAAATGAACTGATAGATGATTCGGGAAATTTTAGGGAGGAATTCCCGGAATACAGATGGAACGTATCAATAGAGGATATTGAATCTAACTTTCTTGGCACAACCGCTAAAGATCTTAAAAAAATTGATGTTACCATATCCTTTAATAACGATGAACTCACTTATAACCTGAGAAAATACAGGTTTGTTGGGAATTGAGGAATTGAGGGATTGAGGGATTGAGGGATTGAGGAATTTGGGGATTTGGGGATTGAGGGATTGGATGATCAGGGTGGCATGGACAAACTTGTTTGTCCGTGTTCGGAATGATGTGACTAACATCAAAATTCAAAACTCTTTTGGTTTTACACTTCTTGAAATCCTGATTTCGATTTTTATATTTGCCATTGTTATTACAACTGTTTTTGGTTCATATAATTTTGTTTTGTCCAGTTCCGAAACTGTTGATAAAGCTATTTCAGCCAATGAAATGGGCAAGAATTGCCTTAATCGTATGATTGTTGATCTAGAATCAATACATGTATGCCTACCACCTGCATACTCTCCTCCGGATTTTGACGACCCTCCGGAGACTTACCGAATTGCAGGAGACATCTCAGATGTAGATGGCGCCGACTTTTCAAGGCTTAGATTTACTTCACTTGCTCATGTGCCAATTAAATATGAGCCTCAAGGCAAAATATCGGAAATAGTTTATTATGTTCAGGCCGGCGATGAAAACGATTTTGTGCTGAAGCGCGCAAACAACATGTGCTCCGACAAGCCATTTGAAGAAAAAAAAAGCGATCCTGTATTGTGTGAAAACGTCAAATCACTCACGTTCATTTATTATGATCAGGAACAAGCCGAATATGAAAATTGGGATTCTGATCTTGAACAATTCGGACATGCAACGCCTGTAGCAATAAGCATAAAACTCGAAATCGGCGATGATTCAGATTTTCAAATCTTCGAAACCATGGTGGCTATCCCGGTTCACAGAGAAAAAACAGGTGAGGAATGAGGGGGTCAAAAAAGTCTTTTCAAAAACCCAAAATGATAGTAAAAAACAACCATGGAATAGCCCTGCTGATTACGTTATCCATTACAACTGTATTAATTGCGGTGTCATTGGAATTACGCAGAAATGCCGGCTTGGCTGTTATGACAACTGCTGCCGCTCGTGACCGGCTGACTCTTTTGCATATATCGTCATCCGGTATAAATGCGGCAATGGCAATCCTTATAAAGGATAAAAAGGAATCGGAAATAGACTCTATGCAGGAAGGCTGGGCTGATCCGGAGAAAATAATTGAGGTACTTATTGACATTCCATTTGAGGATGGAAAGGTAGCAGTTTCAATCAGTGACGAACTAAGCAGAATCCAGGTAAACGCTATTGTTCGATTCCCTGAAGGACGCGAGTCAAATGATGCTCAGATGTTTATGTGGGACCGTTTTTTGAGCTATTTCATCTTTCAAGATGATCTGCTTGAAGAGATTGAGCCCAGAACAATTATAAACTCTCTTAAAGACTGGCTTGATTCGGGCGACGATGATGCGATCACCGGTCTAAACGGGGCTGAATCAGATTATTATCAGTCTCTTGATCCTCCATATTCCTGCAGAAACGGTCAGCTAACCTACCTTGACGAACTTACTCTTATCAGGGGCATTACGTCCGATCTTTTTTACGGCCATGAAGAACGACCGGGTATTTCCAGATATATGACCATCTATGGAATAACGGATTCCGGCGCTTATGAAGGTAAAATAAATATCAACACAGCAGAGCTTCCGGTTTTAGCGGCGCTCCTGCCTTCAGGAAATGAACATCTTGCACAGGAAATATTTGATTACCGGCAGGAAAAAACCGATTTGGAATATATACATGACCTTTCAGGTTTAACGTGGTATAAGCATGTATCCGGGTGCAGCGATATTACAATTGATCCGGAGCTTATCACAACTTCAAGCGATTTTTTCCGAATTGTGTCTGTTGCGAAACTGCGGGAAATGGAAATTACAACAACAGTAATAGTTCAGCGTATAAAAGATAATACATCGAACAAATGGAAATGCAAAATTTTAAGCTGGGAGACGGAGTAAATCTGATATATCGTAACAATTTAGCCTATTGAAAAAGAGTCTGACAGGATAATAGGATAAACAAGATTTTATATAAAGTGCACAAACAAAGCCAACTTTCATTGTAGTTAGCCAGTCAATCATAAAATATAATCACAACATGAAGAAGGTGTGTATCAAGGTATAAGGATTTAGATTTGGATTAACGGGAAAAGTTTTGATGATTTAAATCCTGAATATCTTGTAAATCCTGTCCAAAAAAATAATATCTAAAAGCGCTAAAGTGTTACAACATATAAAACATCATGAAAAAGCTTCAAAATATATTATTAAATACCATGAGCAAGAAGGTCCTTGGGCTTGATATTCGATATGATTCTGTATCAGCAGTGTTAGTAAAGAATAATATTAAGGAAAACTTTATAGAAGCTCATGAATATGTTCCGATATCAGATCAAAATGATATTGCGGACTGTATAGACTCATTGCTTAAATCATTGGCTAAGCAGACAGACATATCCAGCTCTATTTGTATTGCTTCATTTCCCGCAAACCAGATATCTTACAGAAATATTAAGCTCCCCTTCAAGGAACAAAAAAAAATAAAACAAATACTGCCCTATGAGCTTGAGTCAACGCTGCCGTTTCTTGTGGATGATCTCATAATAGATTATAATTGTATAAAGTTGCAGGGTCGATCAGATTCCGTTGATTCTACAGATGTCATTGCGGCCGCAGTTGAAAAATCCGCACTAAAATCATACCTTAATACACTTGCGTCCTTTAATATCAAACTCAAAATTGTTACTGTCGGAGGCTATCCAACAGCGCTCTGTCTTTCCAGTGACACAACTGTGCCTGAAAAACGACTTTTTGTCGATATAGACAACAGGAACTGCTCTGTGTTTATTCATGTTGCAGGACAGATATATCTCATACGTTCCTTTCCAACAGGCGCGGCCGGTTCATCAATAGCGGAATCGCTCTGCAATGAAATTAAGCGGACACTTTATGCTAGTGAAGAGATTTTCGGTTTTAATCTTAAGCTGGATGAAATATTTATTACAGAATACAATTCTGATACAGTAAATTACAAGCAGGATATGGAGCGCATACTGGGAATATCTGCCAAACGAACCGATCTTCTCAGCCACACAGGCTTTATTAGAAAAAATCCTGCATTGTCCTGGAAACCGGAACAAATGGACAACGCGCTGGCCCTTGCTCTATCAGAAATTGAGGGGTTTAAAGTTTTTAATTTTCTCAAAGGCCCATTTGCGGCAAAAAATTACTGGGTGGAGCACAAAAAAAGTTTAATCAAAACAGGAATACTTGCAGGGCTGGTTCTGGTCTTAATATTTATTAATATTGTCCTCAAAACTCATTCAATGGAGAAAAAGCTGGCCGGCCTGAATAATCAAATAACCGACATCTTCAAAACAACATTCCCGGATGTAAAAAATATTGTCGATCCAATTCAGCAGATGCGTGTAAAGTTAAAAGAGGCTCAAAAATCCTCAATGTTTTCCGGAGAAACCGGCAAACATACGTACGCTATTGACATTTTAAAGGATATCAGTGAGTTTACGCCCAGCGACATTGATGTTAACCTTACAAATCTTGTAGTGGATATGGAAAGCGTATCGATTGCCGGAGACACAAACAGATTCAATTCTGTGGATGATATAAAGCGCGGGCTGGAACAGTCGAATTTGTTCAATAAAGTAACAATCAGCTCTGCCAACATGAATAAATCCGACAACCGTGTACGTTTTAAATTAAAGGTACGGCTATAGACTTTCAGATAATTAATTTCACTGCGTTATCAGTCGTCGACGTATAACTAATACGCCTTCCTCCTTCTGGCCTTGCGAAATTAATTATCTGAAAGTCTGTATAATTGCTCGTTACAACGAGCAACCAATAACCAGCAACGAGCAACGAGTAAATATGAAACTGAATAGACGTGAAAAATATTCAATTTATGCTGTATCAGGTCTTATATGCCTTATTGTATTAATTCAAGTTATATCCCCCCTTATTGAAAAAAGGAAGCGTCTAACCAGAGCCATTCCGGTTAAATCAGAGCAGCTCGAAGAGATACAACTTTTAAAATTAAAATATGATGCCTTGAACAGAGGGGCTGATCTGGCAAGGGCTCAATTTTCAAAAAGGGAAAAAGATTTTACCCTTTTTTCCTTTCTTGACAAACTTTCAGATAAAGCGGGCATAAAAAACAATATAGTTTATATGAAGCCTTCGACTTCTGTCGATAAAAACACTGGATACAAGACCTCAATTGTAGCAATGAAGCTTCAGGCCATAACGCTCAAAGAACTGACATCTTTCCTGCATATGGTAGAAACATCAAAAAATATTGTGTACATCACAAGACTTTCAATTTCAAAAACAGGCAAAAAAGAGCCTTTTATAAATGTGCTTTTACGGGTTGAAACATCTGAAATCTAAAGAAAGCAAGGAGCGGGGAGCAGAGTGTGGAGATTTGAAATAGGAATATGAAAATATACGTTAACATTTTAAATGTCTTTTTAATATCAGCTGCCATATATTTTGGTGTAACTGCTTTTTATATAACAACAGCCGGCAAGCTCGATCATGGACATCCTGCCATATCAATGGGCAAGCAGATATCATCGCCCGAAGATGGAACTGTTCATCCAGTATCTTATTACAACACAATAATTAAACGGAATCTTTTCAATACAAAAAAGAAAACAAATAAAATAGAACCAATCAATATTGAGTCACTGAAACAAACGGATCTAAAGTTAAAATTATGGGGAACGGTTACAGGTGACAGTGGCAAAACATATGCCGTCATTGAAGAACAAAAAGGAAAAAAACAAAATCTTTACAAAGTTGGCGATACAATACAAAATGCAACACTAAAAATAATTTTAAGAGAAAAAATTGTTTTAAATGTTAACGGCAAGGATGAAATCCTGGAACTGGAAAAAAAGGCCGGCAATTATAAATCAATCATCTCCCGTAAGAAATCAAAGAGATCTGTTTCGCAAAATATTACCATAAAACGTTCACAGATTGACAGGGCTGTTAAAAATGTAAATGATCTCATGAAACAAGTAAGAATGCGGCCTTATTTTTCTGATGGAAAACCAAATGGTCTCGTTCTAAGCAGTATCAAATCAGGCTCCATATTCTCAAAAATGGGATTGAAAAATGGTGATATTATTACAGGAGTTGATGGGAAAAATATTAAATCAGTTGATGATGCTCTGAAGTTTTATGAAAGTCTGAAGTCATCATCCAATGTTCAGCTTCAACTAAAACGAAAAGGCCGGCAAAAAACTATTAATTATAATATTAAATAGCGTCCTTCGGGCGAGCTGATAAGCTATTGAGCTGTTGAGCTGCTCGTCATCAGCTTATTTCTCGTTCCCACGCTGGAGCATGGGAACCAGGCAAGTTTTATTTTTTCTTTGCGAGCTTGGCGCCTTTGCGTGAGAATTTGCAATCTGTGTAATCTGTGGATTAAATCACAAAAGTTGATAAAATAACGGGCTATTTTACAACAATCGGGATTAAAATGAAATCATACACCAATACTTCAAAAAATATTTTATGCTTATCTGTCTGCATCTATTTGTTCTTTTTTGCAGGTTCTTTAATGGCGCAATCAGCCACAACATCCGGAAATGCTGCTGAATCTCCAAATACAAACAAAGAAGCCAAACGATTCGTTTCCATAGATTTCAATGACGTTGATATTAATGTCTTTATCAAATTCATCAGTGAACTTACCGGAAAGAATTTTGTTGTAGATAAGCGGGTAAAGGGAAAAGTGACAATAATTTCTCCTACCAAAATATCAGTGAAAGAGGCCTACAAAGTCTTTGAATCCGTTCTTGAAGTCCATGGCTACACTACGGTAAAAACCGGTAAAATAATCAAAATCATACCGGCGCCTGACGCACGATCAAAGAATATTGAAACCAGATTTAAAGATGAGCTTACTTCTCCGGAAGATAAAATAGTTACACAAATTATATCCTTAACATACGCTGATTCAGATGAAATAAAACGGCTTTTTGCGCCAATGATCTCTAAAAGCAGCGTGATACTGTCCTATCCTCCGACAAATATGCTGATAGTTACAGATGTCTATTCAAATATTATAAGACTTGTCCGGATTCTCAAATTGATTGACATTACAGGCATCGGCCAGGAGATATCGGTAATGCCTATTGAATTTTCCGATGCGAAAAAACTTGTTAAAATATTAAGTTCCGTCTTCAAAACAACAGTAAAAACGAAGAAAAAAGATCCGGCTAAAGTAGTCACATTCGTAGCTGATGAGCGAACAAACACAATTGTTTTGCTTGCCAGCGAAAATGATACTGTCAGAATTAAGAAGCTTGTTAAGCTGCTTGACAGGGAGGTTCCGAGAGGCAAAGAGAAAATCCATGTCTATTATCTTGAAAATGCCACGGCCGAAGATCTGGCAAAGGTTCTCCAGGAACTGCCGGCAAAAAAGCAAAGCCCCGCCAAAGGGAAAAAAGAAGCCCCTCTTATTTCAGGCGATGTCATAATAAAAGCGGATAAGGCCACCAACAGCCTCATTATTATGGCGGAAAAGGATGACTATCTGGTCATTGAAGAGATAATAAAGAAGCTGGATATTCCAAGGGCAATGGTCTATATTGAATGTTTGATCATGGAAGTAAATGTGAACAAGGAATTTAATCTTGGAACAGAGTGGCAGGCGGGCGGCAAGACAGACTATGATGGTCAGAGTAAGACAGGATTCTTTGGCGGCGGCTTTGGCGGCGGGGGCGAAAGTAATTACAGCAACATACGGGGAATGGTTCCCGTTCCCAAGACAGACACGACAGGCCCAAGCCCTGTTTCCTTTCCTTCCGGCTTTTCTCTGGGTGTCTTTGGTGAATTTGTTAAAATCGGAGACATCA
>JAUWQK010000183.1 GCA_030611115.1 Deltaproteobacteria bacterium | reverse complement strand
GAAATTTTGTCCTAAACATAGAAAATAACGTTCAGGAATCATCTGTTTCCTTCAGCCTTCAGCCTTCAGCCTAAACGCCTGAGTAGTTGCCATGCTTCAATCATTACAAAATTCACTAAAAAACCGTAAACCGTAAACCGTAAACCGTTTATCATGAAAGGTCTGTTTTTTTGGAACATATAGGGTTGTTTGGAGGGACTTTTAATCCGATTCACGTAGGGCATCTTAGAGCTATTCAGGAGGTGCAAAATAGTTTTGCCCTGGATAAATTTTATATAATCCCGACAGCTCTTCCTCCACACAAAGAGCCGGGTGATGTGGTCGATGCAAAATACCGCCTTGAGATGATTCAGCTATCTGTTTCAGAATATCCTGAACTTTTGAAGTCAGTTATTATTTCCGATGTTGAGCTAAAGCGTTCAGGTCCTTCATATACCATTGATACTGTTAACCACTTTAAATCCATTCTGCCGGATTCTTCCAGACTTTATCTTATTCTTGGTATTGACGCTTTTCTTGAAATAGATACCTGGAAATCTTTTTCAGATCTTTTTTATCTTACATCTTTTATTGTTATGACACGGCCCGGAGGTGTAAATACTGAGCGAGCGTTGAAATGGAAAGTTCTTGAAGATTATATTAAGGGAAAAATATCCGGCACCTATAAATTTTCCATTTCCCGATCATGTTTTGTCCATGAAAAAAAGCAGGAAATTTTTTATGTGGATATAAATTCACCTGACATATCATCAACTAAAATTCGTGATCTTATTAAGAAAGGCATGCCGATTAATTCCCTGGTTCCTAAGAAGGTGGATGACTTTATTATCAACAAAGGACTTTATATATGATTTATAAAAACGATCCCTCTCTTGACGTTTACGTTAAAGCAGCTTTGGAAAAAAAAGTTATAGAACTGGTTGTTCTGGATGTTCGAGGGCTGACTTCTATTGCAGATTATTTTATAATTTGCAGCGGGCTTTCTAATCGTCAGGTTAGAGCGGTTGCTGAATCTATTCAGGTAGATCTGAAAAAGAAAGAAATAAAGCCGCTTAGCGTTGAGGGCCAAAAAGAAGGGCACTGGGTTGTTATGGATTATGGACATGTTATTATTCATATTTTTTATGAACCGGTGCGTACTTTATTTGATCTCGAAAGCCTCTGGATAGATGCGAAAAGGATTACCGAATATTAGATTATTTGTAACATTTTAGCTTTTTGAAAACATATCCGCTTCAGGTATAATACATTCAAACCATGAAAAACTCACGCATACCCGAAGCTCATGCACGGCAGATTTTTGTTTTATCAAGCTTTGGAGCTTTATAATGAGTGATAAAAAATTTTGTATGCTGATTATCCTGGATGGATGGGGGATTAGTTCTAATAGCGAAGGCAATGCTGTTATACTGGCCCAAACTCCTTATCTTGACAGGCTTGAGAAAGAATATCCCCACACCAGCCTTTTATGTTCCGGAAAAGCCGTAGGCCTTCCAGAAGGAATTATGGGAAATTCCGAGGTCGGGCATCTTAATATCGGGGCCGGAAGGGTAGTATATCAGCATCTTCTAAGAATAGATAAATCAATAAGATGCGGAGAGTTTTTTGGAAATAATGTTTTAAAATCAGTTATATCAAAAATTAAGGCAAATAACTCTGCCTTACATTTGATGGGACTTGTTTCAGATGGCGGCGTTCACAGCCATTTCAGTCATTTGCTGGCTTTGCTGAACATGGCAAAAAAAGAAGAGCTTAAACATGTTTACATTCATGCTATCCTTGATGGCAGGGATACTCCTCCCGACAGCGGGGCTGATTACATAAAAAGTTTGCAGAATCATATAAATAAAACCGGCTTTGGTTCTATTGTTAGTATCTGCGGGCGTTATTTTGCAATGGATCGCGATAAAAGATGGGACCGGATTGAAAGGGCCTGTCGTCTATATATGCTTGGCGAAGGTGTTAAGGAAACGCATCCCGTTGAAGCTGTAAAAAATGCATACAGCCGGAATGAAACTGATGAATTTGTACAACCGGTTGTTATTACAGATGAGCACGGGAAGCCGCTTAGAACCGTTCAGGATGGCGATGGTGTCATATTTTTTAATTTTCGGGCAGACCGTGCGCGGCAAATCACACAGGCACTTACAGATCCCGAATTTACATTTTTTAATAGAACTTCCTTTCCCAGGCTTTGTGATTTTGTGTGCATGACGATTTACGATGAAAAATTTCCACTTCCAGTTGCTTTTCCTCCAATTCATATGGATGAAATACTTGGTGAAGTTATAAGCAAAAAGGGTTTAAAACAGCTAAGAATAGCGGAAACAGAAAAATATGCTCATGTAACATACTTTTTTAATGGCGGTGAAGAAAAGGCTTTTCATCTTGAAGACAGATGTTTGATACCATCACCACGCGAAGTTCCAACCTATGATCTAAAACCGGAAATGAGCGCTTTTGAAGTAACAGAAGAAGTTATCTCCCGTTTGCAGTCAAAAAATTATGCTATGATAATTCTTAACTTTGCCAATATGGATATGGTGGGACACACCGGCGTGCTTGAGGCCGCAATCAAGGCCTGCGAGACGGTTGATAAATGCGTGGAAAGAGTTGTGAGCCAGGCAAAAGCCCAGGGAGGCGTTGTTTTGATTACCGCCGATCACGGGAACGCAGAAAAGATGACTGATACAGACGGACATATCCATACAGCCCACACACTCAACCCTGTTCCATTTATACTGGTCGATGACAAACAACAAAATGTAAAACTAAGACCAGACGGCATCCTGGGAGACATCGCCCCTACCATTCTTCATATCATGAATATTGACAAGCCTGAACAGATGACAGGAAGTTCTTTAATCGAAAGTTAATTGTAAACGTTCACGGAACGTCGAAATTAGAAATTTGGCCTTCATGCTTTTGTTCTATTCTTCCCAATTTCCAATTTCTATTTTAATCTCTCCCAAATTTCTACTTTCCAATTTCAAGCCGTGAACGGTTACAGAATGTCTATGATGAGGTGCCGCCCATAGAATATAATCCGGCCATCCCTATTGAAACCTTTGACTTCATAATCACGGACGAGTGTCACCGCTCCATTTACAATCTCTGGCGTCAGGTGCTGGAATATTTTGATGCCTATATCATTGGCCTGACTGCCACCCCCAGCAAACAGACTTTTGGTTTTTTTAATCAGAATCTTGTCATGGAATACGGCCATGAGGAAGCAGTGGCTGACGGTGTGAATGTGAATTATGATGTTTACCGCATAAAAACCGAGATAACGGAAAAAGGCTCAAAAGTTGATGCAGGATATCTTATTGATAAACGCGACCGGGAGACCAGAGAAGTGCGCTGGGAACGGTTGGATGAAGACCTTGAATATGACGCAAACAAGCTTGATCGTGATGTTGTGGCTCAACCGGAACTGGTGTGGTCAGTTTTCATAATTTTTCAAATTATTCGCAATATTTTTCAGATTGAGCTGTGAAAAATAAAATTTTAGGTAGTATATTAATTTTCTATTGTTCCAATAAACCGTTGGATTTCACAAAATCAATACATAACATTTAGTTACAACTCATTATTATTCCCTAAAGTACCAAATTTTCAAAAACATTCAATGAAAAAATAAAAAAATTGCTGTAAATATTGCTTTTTC
>JAUWQK010000218.1 GCA_030611115.1 Deltaproteobacteria bacterium | reverse complement strand
TAGAAACTTCTTTAGACACAAGCGTTAAAGCTGCTATGAAGTTTAATTATCTCATATTAAATGAACAAGGAAATACAATGCTTGCAAAAGGAAAAACCAGGCATGCCTTTACTAACCGCAACGGCCGGGTGGTTCGTCCTCCTGAACTTTTAATGGAACTTATTGCAAAAAATAACCAAAATACTTAAACCTAAATTGAGCGATTTCTTACTCGACCTGCACCAATCCCTTGCGCATCAAGGACTTGCGAAAAGTCTCGACATATCCATCGGTATGCCTACGCTTTTCGCAAACCTTGCTGCATCAAGATCTTGGCACATTTCTTCGCAAAAAATCGCTCAACTTAGTTAAATTTATAAATTATGCTAACAAAATTCAATAAATGCAAAATCCTCGTTGTCGGAGATTTGATGATCGATGAATATTTATGGGGAGATGTTGACCGGATATCACCTGAAGCACCTGTCCAGGTAGTATCGGTCAAGAATGAAAATTATACATTAGGCGGGTCCGGCAATGTTGTAAATAATCTTGTTGAACTTGGCGCAAAAGTGTCAGTGATAGGTATAACCGGCACTGACAGGCACGGCAACCTGTTGCTGAAAAAGTTAAATAAACTGGGGGTTGATACAACAGGCGTTGTTCAGGAACCTGACAGGCCAACTACAAGGAAAACAAGGATTATTGCCGCAAATCAGCATGTGCTCAGAATAGACAGGGAAACAAAAAGAGAAATATCAGCCAAAACTTTTGAACTCCTTGCAGGATTTATTGAAGAAAAAATCTCCTCAACTGATCTGGTTCTGATTTCCGATTACGGGAAAGGACTTATAACAAATTCCTTGCTTTCAAAACTGATCAAATCTGCTGAAAAGCACAATAAAATAACGATTGCTGATCCAAAAGGGCTCGATTTTTCAAAATATGCAGGAGTATCTTTGCTTACACCAAACAGAAAAGAAGCAGCGCTTGCCGCTGGAACTGAAATTTCAAATAAATCAGCTCTCATAGAAGCAGGAAATAAAATCCTTGATACTGTTCGCATAGATAACCTGCTTATCACATGCGGCAAGGACGGGATGGTTCTGTTTGAAAGGAACAAAGAAGCTTATAAAATCAGTGCAAAAGCCAGACAGGTCTATGACGTTTCAGGAGCAGGAGATACTGTACTCGCTGTTATAGGGCTCGCATTGGCATCAGGAGCATCATTAAAAGACAGCGCAGCCATAGCAAACACCGCTGCCGGAATTGTTGTAGGCAAAGTTGGAACCGCCACTGTTTCAAGCAAAGAACTTGCCTCAGCTTTAACGCCCTGTTCTGATTACACTATATTTAAACAAAAAACATTAACGGAACTTGAATCATTAACAAAGGAATTGAAAAAAAACGGCAAAAAAATTGTTTTGACTAACGGCTGTTTTGACCTGTTACACGCGGGCCATATCATGCTTTTTTCTGCTTCAAAACAGCTTGGTGACATTCTTATAGTTGCCATTGACGATGATGATTCAGTGAGATCGCTTAAAGGGCCGGGAAGACCTGTAATTTGTGAAAGTGAGCGTGTCAGAGTGCTTGGCGCACTTGACAGCATTGATTATGTTATAGCCTTTTCTTCAAACGAACTTGAAAAACTCATTCAAATCATACAGCCCGACATACTGACAAAGGGCAGCAATTATAGTTCCGAAGAAGTTTTTGGACACGAACTTGTCGAACAATATGGCGGAAGAGTTGCCCTTATCCCTGTAATAAAAAACATTTCATCGACCACTATAATTAACAATATCAAGAGAGATCTTTGAAAAACAATGCAAGACTTCTCAATAAATACAGAACGAACCCGCTGGTGATAAAATATAAAAGAGCTGACTGTTTGAGCATTTTAGTGAGCCTTAAGAAAAAACAGCGCATAAGATAATTTATACTTAAAAAGAGTTGGCCACTGTTTTTTTCTTTAGGCTCACTTAGATGCGAGTTTCAGATATTTTATATTTTATCACCAGCGGGTTCGTCTTTTAGCATGAAATTCACCAGAACTTTTTGAAAAGTTACAACAATGCAAAACAATATGTTATTTTTGCAGGAAAACCCGCAAGGCATATTTTTCAAGGTCTTTGTTCAACCAAAGTCTTCAAAAAATATGATCACGGGAATTTACGGTGATGCAATTAAAATCAAGCTCACAGCTCCTCCGGTAGATGGCGCCGCCAACAAAATGTGTATTAAATTTCTTGCAAAATGCCTTAAGGTTCCAAAGACATCATTAGAAATAATATCCGGGCACACCAGCCGAACCAAGTACGTGCTTTATAAGCAAAAACATAATAATAAAGACAGACGGGAAGACATTGAGCGTTTCAAGAAGGTGTTTGAAAAGTTATTAAATACTAAAAAAACAGCTTGACATTCTTTCTTAATCTATCTATTAATCCTTTTTTATTGATGCGGGGTGGAGCAGTCTGGTAGCTCGTCGGGCTCATAACCCGAAGGTCAGAGGTTCAAATCCTCTCCCCGCTACCAGGATGATATCAAGGGCTTAGATAATTTTCTAAGCCCTTTTTTTGTTTTCCAGCCTTAAATTCTTCCGAGAGAATATTATAAAACAAGTCACGGATGTTCCCTATGGCCCATCTCAATGCCCTTATTCGCTTTTGATTATTATTTCAAATTGTTCTGCTTCTTGGAATGCCGATGCCAAAACGAGTGGAACGTCGATTTCTTCGACACGCCATGCGGCATAAGCGAGTGCCTCGTCAATGTCTTTCGCTTCAAGGTAGGGATACAGTTTCAAAATTTTCCCTTTGGTGTGTCCTGTGGCAACAAGACCGACGACCATTCCTACAGTTACACGCATGCCACGAATGCAGGACTTCCCTCCCATGATATCGGGATCGAAGGTGATTCTGGTTAACGGTATCATTTCAGACCTCTACTAATAAATT
>JAUWQK010000151.1 GCA_030611115.1 Deltaproteobacteria bacterium | reverse complement strand
TTTGTCCTGATAATAATATACAAAAACCTGATCCCCTCTGTTCAGGATCGCAGCCCGCTGGTTTTTGTCTTTTTTCTTCACTTCAGGCTCGTCATGCGGCAATCGTGCTCTTCTGACCCCTTCAGCCTTCAGTCTAAACAGCTTCAGCCTGACTACGTGATCCTTTCTATAATAAGCTCCAGATCAGCGTTGCGGCACCAAGCAACCAGCAATAAGGTGCAAAATAGTACAAATGTCCCTGTTTAACCAGGCGGAGCAAAATTTTCAAGCCGATATAGCCGACAATTGCTGCGGTAACAGTTCCCAGAAATATTATTCTTACGGGGATATCTGTCTGGATAATGGTTGAGTTAAGACCAAGTATCAAAGCGCCCAGTATTGCAGGAATTGATAATAGAAAAGAATAACGACCCGCAACTTCCCTGTTCATTCCCAGAAAGAGAGCCATAGAGATAGTAGCTCCGGATCTTGATATTCCGGGCATTATAGCCATGCCTTGTATAAGTCCTATCATCAAAGCATCTCTAATGCTCACTTTTATTAGAGGACGTCCTTCAATAGTTATTCGTCTGGTAAACCAAAGAAGCGTACCGGTTATTAAAAGCATCACTCCTACTATACAAACGGACCCAAAGATCTGGTCGGCGATTTTATGGAACAGGATTCCTAAAATGGCTGTAGGAATACTTCCAATAAGTATCAAAGCAGCAATTCTTATTTCTTCATTATCAGCAAAAACCGACTTCAAGCTTCCTGACGACTTAATTAAAACTGGAAGACGTAACAGAGTTTGAAGTATGCTTCGGATTTCCCGGTAAAACACTATGAATATTGCTATTAACGTTCCGATATGAAGACTTATATCGAATAACAGCTCTGGTTCTCTGATTCCGAATAAATTTTGAAGCAAAACCAGGTGTCCTGAACTGCTGACAGGCAAAAACTCAGTTAAGCCCTGAATTATCCCCAACATCACAGATTGTAGTGATTCCATAATTTGACTTTCTGTTTTTAGGGTTTGCTTCTAATAATTTTATAACAAAAAGACAGAGCAAAGCGATTCCACAAATCAACAATCAACTGGGTTTACATACTCTTAAATGTCATTTTGCACATCATTACATGGATTTCATCAGAACCATTGCGAATGATTTTCTTTTGGGCTTTTATATTAAAGTGTTCGCTCATTTGCTTGAAAAATTTTATACTTGACCTTCTGGTCCTTTCCGACAGCAGTATTTCTCCGTCTTCTTTCAGATAGGTTCGAAAAAGCCTTAAAATTGGATAAAAGCTCTCTTCCTTATATATGATTTCACACCCTATTATTCTGTCGAAAGTTCCTTTTAATTCAGGCTTATTCCAGTCCAGTTCCATGATTTCCAGGTTTGAGCAATCGTTTATATGAGCATTGGCTTTAGCAAAATTCAGGGCGTCATGGTTGTATTCCGTCATCGTCACCTTATGGCCGAATGAGGAGGCAGCTATCCCCACCAAACCAAGGCCGCCGCCTATTTCAAGAAAGTGTTTTTCCGGATTTACAGGCATTGAAGCAAGATGATCTGCCAGAATAAGACAAGGTTCCCATATTTTAGCCCATAATGGAAAATTATTGAAAACATTCTCCGGATCAATAAATCTATCAAGTGATTTGGGAACAAAAAAACTGAATTTGCGGTCCCTTATTACAACGTCAACTGTATCGGTTTCATATTCTTTTTGGAAAGATTCCATTGAAAACATATATCTGATTAACACTCCTATATTAGGTTCAGGGGTCGGGGATCAGGGATCGGGGGTCAGGGCAATGGTATTTACTTAAGCTACTTTTGAGGCTTTTTCATGTTTTTTAAAAATGTAACTATTTGAAATTATTGATTTCAGAAAATTGGTTTTTTTCAAAAACGCTTTAAGTGAATGCCATCAGAGGCCAGTGGTTGGAAGCTTCTGCCGGCCCCCGACACCTAATCCCTAATCCCTGGCCCCTGATCCCCGTCATTTTATCCTTTTAAAACAGCCATAGGCCTTAACTTTGCTACCTTTTTTGAAATTCCTGCGCCATGGACCACGTCAATTACCTGGGAAATGTCCTTATAGGCTTCGGGCATTTCTTCAGCCAGAGTGGATCTGCCGGTCCATCTGACAAGTATGCCTTTATCTTCAAGTTCGCGGTTTATAGCCCTGCCTTTGCAGGCCCGTTTTGCGGCTCGTCTGCTTAAAACCCGGCCGGCACCATGGCACGTTGACCCAAAAGTTTCTTCCATTGCTTTTTGGGTTCCGACAAGCACATAAGAAGCAGTTCCCATATCTCCTGGAATAAGTATTGGCTGTCCTACTTTACGGTATTTTTCGCAAAGCCCCTCATGTCCGGCGGGAAAGGATCGAGTAGCGCCTTTTCTGTGTACGCATACCGCCCGTTTTTTACCATCCACAATATGATATTCTTTTTTTGCTATATTATGACATACATCATAAACCAGATTCATGCTAAGATCTGTTTGCCCCAGACCGAAAACTCTTGAAAAAACCTCACGGGATCTGTGCAGCATAATCTGCCTGTTAGCCCATGCATAGTTTGCAGCGCAGGCCATTGCATTGTAATAGCGCAAACCTTCTTTTGACTGAATCATAGCGCAGGCAAGCTGTCGGTCCGGCAGATCAAATCCCAGTTTTTTGACATGTTTTGTCATGAATGCGAGAAAGTCGTCACAAACCTGGTATCCAAATCCCCTTGAACCTGAATGAAGCAACAATGTAACCTGATTTTCAAAGAGACCGAATGCTTGAGCAGTAACTTTATCAAAGATTTTTTCCACTACACCTATTTCAAGAAAATGATTCCCTGAGCCTAAAGTGCCAAGCTGCTTTCGTCCTCTTTCCAGCGCCCTTTGACTTACAGTTTCAGGGTCGGCATTTTGCATGCATCCTTTATCTTCTGTATGCTCAATATCTGAATCTTCTCCAAAGCCATGCCTTACAGCCCATCTGCTGCCTTCTTTAAGAACTTTTTTTTCTTCTGCTATTGAGAGTTTAACAAAACCTGTTGAACCTACTCCGGAAGGAATATTCTGGTAAAGCGCATTTATAAGTTCTTCAAGCCTTGGCCTGACTTCCTTTTCAACAAGCGAAGATGTTGCCAGGCGAACACCGCAGTTGATGTCATATCCTACTCCGCCTGGTGAAATTATGCCGTTCTCCCAGTCAAATGCCGCAACACCGCCTATGGGAAAACCATAGCCCCAGTGCATATCGGGCATTGCCAACGATGCCTTTATAATGCCGGGAAGCGTTGCTACGTTTGCAACCTGCTTTAACGCTTCTTCCTGCTTGATGTCTTTAAGCATTGAAGCGCTTGAATATATAATGCCAGGCACGCGCATAGCACCGGTTTTAGGAAGCTCCCATCGGTATTCGTCTATTTTATTTAGTTCAATCGTCATTTTTTAACCTGGGATGAACTCGTAAAAAGGTAATAGTTCAGCCACAAAGGCACTAAGACACCAAGATTATAATATAATTCGTAACCGTGAACCGTGAACCATAAACTGTCACATCAAATGTATTAAACATCAAATATTATTTTCGACTCCCATCCCAATGGTCCCTTTTCAACCTGAATCTGGTGGTACGTTACAGCCTTTATCTCATTTTTGATTTCGTGACGATCAGGATCATAAGGATCGAAGTTAACTTTTGCTGCGAGTTCGTGTTCTGATAAATAAAAAATATCCGTTGCCTTAACAAGCATTTCTTTGCATGTCCATAGATATAAGAGCTCTCTCAGCCAGTTTACCATAGTATCAGGCCAGTCATCCCCGGTTATATGGACTTCATGTTCATTTAAGCCTTTTAAGGCATCGATATCTGTAATAAGATCAAACAATGCAAATGCGGCGTTAGCAAAAAGGTCTTTTGCGTCAGCCCCAAAAACGTGAATGCCGAAATCGGCTGTGTGGTCTATTGTCTCGTATTTCATTTAGGGTTTAGAAATAAATAATCTGGATAAAGCGTATAGTTCCATGCAGGATTTATTCCATTAACCTGCATCAAAAATATCCCTCAAGGTAATAATTCGATCAAAATATCCATAATTAGTCAGAGAATCATCCGCTCCTTCGGTTGTGATCAGCACTTTGTGAATAGTGCTGTTTTTAGGGTTAGGGAAAAGGGCCAGTTTTTTTTCAAATTCTTCAATAATTTTTGGTATAACTTTGGATTGCAGATATTTGACCTCGCATAGAGTGTAAACTTTATCATCTCTATCATATACCAGATCAATTTGATCGCCTCGTTTTTCCATATCCGTTCTCCGATTAAAAAAGGCGCCGGACTTATACCTGACCGATTCAAATCCAAGTATTTTGGCAAACAATCTTTGGTTTTTCCTACACA
>JAUWQK010000100.1 GCA_030611115.1 Deltaproteobacteria bacterium | reverse complement strand
TATTTCAGGGAACTGGTTCGCTATATTCATCTAAATCCTTTGCGTGCAAGAATTGTGTCAGACATAACGGAGCTAAACAAATACCCGTATAGCGGACACAGTGTCTTGACAGGCAAGAAAAAACAGGAATGGCAAGATACGGAGTATGTTCTTTCATATTTTGGCAAAAGGATTTCAGAATCAAGAAAGGGTTATCTTTCATATGTGAAAAAAGGAATTGTTCAGGGAAGAAGACCGGAGCTTACAGGAGGTGGTTTGGTACGCAGTCTTGGCGGATGGTCTATGATAAAGAGACTGCGTTTAAAGGGTCAGGATCGTATTAAAGGAGATGAACGTATATTAGGTGACGGCGAATTTGTTACAGCATTATTATCAGAGGCAAAAGAGAAATTTGAACGCAGTTATAAATTAAAGGGCTTGGGATATGATCTAAAAAAGATAAGTCAGATGGTCTCAAAGATATATGATATTGAAACAGAAAAAATATATTCAAAAGGCAGACGCAAAGTTCAAGTTGAGGCCAGGGACTTGTTATGCTATTGGGCTGTTAGGGAGTTGGGAATAAGCTGCACGGATTTGGCGAAACAATTAAAAATGACTCAGCCGGGAGTAGGATATGCTGTAAATAGAGGGGAAAAGATCGCTAAAGAACATAACTATGTGTTATTTTAAAGTAGGGGGCTTCATTCTTCTTCGCATAGCAAAAACATAGGGGGTCAGGGCTTTATTCTTGCTACAAAATTCTCGGGGACGCCCTTTACATTTACAGTTTTAGATCTGGGGGACGTCCTTAAGTAAGCAAATAACTCATTCAACCAATTGGTATTTATGCTTTTTAGTGGTTGCTTGGGGGTAAATTTATAAACAAACTAAACAGGTCGTCTACCAGAAAGCGCCAGGAAAGAAATTTTAATCAGACAGGATTTGCTGGATAATCAGGATATTTTCTTGACAAGCAACAAAAAATCCCCAAAATTCTGCAAATCAGATACCAAATAGCATCTAACAAAAAGTACTTTGAAATTGTGTTCCGTCTCTGATATGTTGTTTGTAGGATGGGGTCATGTACCGGCATTCAAACCGAAGTCATGGCAAAGTCTTCCGGTGTCTGACTATGAAAATTACAAGGAGGTTTCCGTGTTGAATATAGATTATTTGGCTAAAGACATGAATATGAAGCCTGAAGTGCTCATAAGAGAAAGCGTAGAAACTTTTTTGAGGCGTAAGCTAAAGATCATAGAAGCTGAATTGTTTCTTCTGGCAAAAAAATATGGAGTTAATAGCGTTGTCGAATTTGACGAAATGGTAAAAAAAGGAAAGTTACATGAAGAAGATTCGTTCGAAGACTATTTCAAATTTGACGACCTCGAAACAAAAAGAGATCGGATATTGATTTATCTGGAAAAACTCTAATGGTCTCTTTAGAAGAAGTGGCAAGAATTGCCGAGATTGAATTCTTTGATATTGTGGATTCTACGGAGCTAATGGGAAGCAAGCTACGAATAATGCTATCCAGGGAAGGCTTTATTGATGTATGGTTATCCAGAAAACTGACACACAGATTTGGCTATCACTGGGAAGACAAATCCACAGGTCTTTCTTACCGGTACGATAATTTTCCCGACACCAACTGGAAATATGTTTCTACTTATCCGTATCATTTTCACGACGGCTCTCAAGATAAAGTAGTTGACTCCTCAGAATTTGAAAAAGATATTCAAGGTGGCTTTCGGAGTTTTATGAACTGGGTAAGATCAAAAATAAAGACACTTGGTGTCACCCATTAAAGGGTCTGTCCCTCCAAAAAGGCGGCGGGCAGGCAAGAGAAAAAACACCTCTCCCTCCAAAAAAATACATCTTTTTTTCGCTTGTCCTCTCACTTTCGCACCAGCACAGCCTCGCTTTATTGTCACCTTTTTTTGCTCCCGTTATTTCTTTTTCATCGGTTAGCAGTCAGCAGAATGTAAAAGCCCTTTACCCATTTCAGCCCAAAGCACTTTTGGGTAAATTTACTTCGCAAATACTCATAACAAACCTTACCCATTTCACCTCAAGGGACTTTTGGGTAACTTTACCCATTTCACCTCAAGGCTGTTTTGGGTAAAAACCTGTTCGTTTCAGCTTTAGCCATTTCACGGGATCTGGTTTTCTAATCATACTTAATCGTCTTGCGTGGGGCTGGGGGATATCATTAGTTTATAAGTTTCTCATCCCTTCATTGTTTTCGTACTGCTTAAATGGCGCTACAAAATAAGCAAGAAAGGTAGTGAGCTGCCCGCATTGCTAAAAAAATATATCATTATTTGCCCAGAACTCCCCAGGCTTTAATTCAGCGGTCTTTTCAGACATGCCGACCATAGATCGTACAATGTCCTATATTCCATAAAGCATCAAGCGTTTGAGAGACTTACAAAACTTTTTGGAAACACCTTCTACTTTTATCAAAACATCAGACATAGGGGGCCTTATTTATTTGGAATTTCGGATTTGGAGTCTCACTCTAACTATCCAGTAAATCATACCTGAGAAATGAAATACAAAGAATTGACCCAGAAAATCATTGGCTGTGCATATAGACGGAAAGAAGTCTTTTTTGAAAGACCTAAATTGCTACGATAAAATTACATCCAAAAGGTTTCTACTTGATATTTATGAATTTCTTTATCCTTTGTAACAATTAATAAATTGTTTTGATTAGCCTGAGAAATCAGCAGCCTGTCGAATGGATCTTTATGATAATCCGGAAGCAACGTTGAATCAATCATCTCAGAAGCAGAAGGTTCAATCAATTGAATATTCGTATTGTTTAATATTTCGTTTTTCCAAGCATGCACGTTTGATAGTGCTATTCTGTCTTTCTTTACCAACAAGGCAATTTCCCAAAAAGAGATTGATGAAATATAAAGATGGCCTTGCTGAACCTGCTTATCAAAAAAGTTAACAAATTCCTCTGATACAAACTCTTTATTATTCCAAAAAATCAAAGCATGGGTATCAAATAGATACGTCTCTTTTTTCACACATACTCCTCCCATATATCTTCAAGGGGTTTGATAAGTTCTTCCGGCTCAACCAAAATCTTCAGTTTAACACCCATTTTGTCGCGCCAGTTCACCCTGCGTGCAGGAACTAAGCGGGCAACTTCTTCATTGTTTCTCTGGATTATTATGATTTCACCCTTTGATGTTTTATCTAAATACTCAAATAAATTATTCCTTAATTTTGTTGCGGAGACCAAAACCATCTTTAACTCCTTATATTAATTTATATGTACGTGTCTATCACTATATGTGCATGAGCATATATCTTAAATAATGAATTGTCAACATTGATGAACTCGAATAATTGTGGCCGCGTCTTGATTAGCGCATTAATTTTATATTTTTTTATGGAAAGCTTCAGGATAAGCCCTCCAGGCGGGCAAACAGGAGTCCTTAGGCACGAATTATCCACATTAGTAAAAACAGGCAGGGGAGAGAACTGTGGACTGTCGTAACGTTTTTGATTCAATGTCGGTAAGACCAGCGCAGTCTGCCGCTTTATCCCAATTTGTTCTGACTGTTTCCGCTAACTCTTCCTGAATGCTTTTTGCCTCTGAACGTGATACTCCAAATTGTTCCGACAGGCTCAAAGCGTTGCGGAGTGTGCTTTCCCGACCTTTATCTCCAACTATCATTCCTTGACTTGCTGTTTGCCCTGTGCGCAGCATGGGGCATATGTCATAAGCTGGCGTCAGTCTATATTGATGTCCATCCCAGAAAAAAGCGTGGTTACGGGCGTGATCATCGGTATTGCCGACAAGAATATTGAAAATCATGCGTCGATAGAGCTGTTGTGCATCAGCAGGGTAATGAGCGCCAAAACGGCGGATAAAAGATGCTAATTCAGGATAAGAAGCCATGGCAGCTTCGGACTCGTGCAACTGTAAAGCGGTCAGACCGCTGATCAGAAAACGCCTCGGCCAGTTATCATTGAAGTTTTCTCGATCAAACCGTTTCACAAGCAGCACATCTTTTCCCAGTATTTTAACCAGCTTTATTGCAGGCACCTCAATGCTGCATTGACTTGCCAGACACATTGTTGCGTACTCGCTTTTCACCACAGGATAATAATCTGTTGTTGATGAAAATTTGGCTATCCATTTGCAATGCCCATCATTTAGCAGCGCCTTGGGCCTGGCGCCACCTACGCTGGAACCATGCAGCAAAGCATTGCCAAGGGATTGGGGAATGGCCTGCCCGGTTTCAAGTCGTTCTGAGGCAAGAAGCAGGTCTTCAAGAGTAGCTTGCTGATCAGCTTGACTTGCAGGATAGTCTGTCGGCTCAAGCCTTACATCCAGCGCGCCTATCCTGTCACTTCCTGCCCGCAGAAGATAATCAAGCTCCGTAAGATTCTGTCCGCCTGACCTGTACATCAAAACCCTTCTCCCCCAAGCATCAGGAGCTGCATCTCTTATCACGCTGTGCGTTTCTCCGAACACCGGAGTAAAAACACCTTCTTCAAGGGGTAAATCTCGAGGCTCAAGCGCTATGGCATTTTCCCTTTTAAGATAACTGCGACCATAAACAAAGCTATAGACATCGTTATCACGTTGCAGTTTGCCACAGACCACCGGCTTGCTTGCGCCTGGCAGCCATATCCAGAGGTATGCCTCAGAAATCATTGTCTATTATCTTCTTTTTACGTCGCACCCTGCTCGGAAGATTTTTTTTGAGTTTTATAAGCAGGTCGCTCATTACGGTATCGCTTCTTCCTTCATCCATGACTTGCCATGTCAGGATCGGCAAAGCAAGAAGCCAGGCTGCGGTAAGATACCAGCCGACCGCTACTTCTGATGCTCCTTTTTCCATGCGCACAACGGTCATCCTGCCAATTCCGATGCGCTGGGCCAGCTCCTGCTGAGTCCATTGTTTTTCTTTCCTGGCACAGGCGATAAGTCCGCCAATTTCACGGAGCGATTTCTGCACGCTTAACGGAAGTTTGGTTGTGTTTTTAGTTCTTACCATATTTATCTATACATAAATCTTTAGTCGAGCTAATGATCTATATATATCTTTTTGTTGTCAAGAAAAGAATGGAGGCCAGTGTCAAAAGCTTGAAATGTGAATTAAAAAGTTTTTTCAACCACCCATTCCCCCACATTTTTGTCCGCAAATTCAACGCCGAACAGATAAATCTTTTTTCCTTCACCCTGATATTTTTCAAAATATTTTTTCTCTTTGATCTGGTTTAATGCCCGGTCTTTATCACCATTAAATTTGAATTCGAAAATATAGATCTCTTTATCAATAATGACAGCATCTATCCTGCCCTTGTTTGTTTTTACTTCCGCTTCCACTTTTAACCCGATAAGAGAAAATATAAGGTAAAAAATTGTCTGATAATATTTTTCTCTGTTTATGTGAAGGTCATAAGGAATATCGGCAAAAAAGACCCGCAGGGTATCAAAAAATAACTCAAAATCATGCTCTCGCAACGCATCAATCAGCTTCCATGCGTAACCATGAACTAATTCTCTTTCCACATAGGAATATGCCTCGGCAAGGCATTCGGTCATAGAGTTTTTTACCTCAAAATTGGGATAAGCCAGGGTATGTTCCATCCTTTCCTTATCATATTTTGTTTTTTTCTGTGCATTTACTCCGGACAGATCAATAAGCCAACCAATCCACCATTCACCGGATTTTTTTATAACTGCTTTGTATTTCATAACTAATTACTTCTATCTTATCAGGTGAAATAATACGATATTGCGGCTATTAATCTGCGGACTTGTTTTATGTTGATTGCTCTATTAAATCACCGATCTCGTCTAATACTTGCGCAAAAGCAGGAGCGG
>JAUWQK010000081.1 GCA_030611115.1 Deltaproteobacteria bacterium | reverse complement strand
TCTTCTGACCTTACTCCATGGTGGCATCCCAGAGTTGGTTGAGAATGGTGTGTCTGGTTTTCTTGTTCCGGAACGTGATGTGGACGCTTTGGCCGATCGCGTGGTCTACCTCACGGATCATCCCGAAAGGTGGCCTGAGATGGGTGCTTACGGCAGGAAACGCATTGAGAAGTACTATGACATCAATAAATTAAACGACACACTCGTACACATTTATGATCAACTACTGGAGTAATCTGGGATTGTCCAGAAATCGGGTGAGCGCTTATTTAGTGTCTGAACGGAAACCTCAATTTCTTGTAGGTTGGGTTGAGCCCCTCAATTTTGTTGGGTTTCGTGCCTCAACCCAACCTACAAAAATCAATCACATGGAGGAACTTAATTTATCAGGGCGAAACCCAACAAATCGATTTAATAGCTTTTCGTTCAGACACTAATCATCAGAAAGAAAGGATATAAAAAGTGGAAATTATAGTATTATTGAAGCAGGTTCCGGCTACTGAATCATTTATCGGGATTGCCGATGACGGAGTATCCATAAAAACCGAAGACATCAAGTGGGTCATTAACCCCTATGATGAATATGCCGTTGAAGAAGCTCTTCGTATAAAGGATGCCCATGGAGGCACAGTTACGATTATTTCTGCGGGTCCTGAAAGATCGGTTGAGGCAATAAGAACCGCTTTGGCGATGGGAGCAGACAAGGGGATGCTGATAAAAAGTCCGGCAGCAGATAACTGTGATGGACTGGGCATTGCACGCATTCTTGCCGCAGCTCTGAAAAATATAAAGTTTGATCTTATTATTGCCGGCCAGCGAGCTGTTGATGATGATAATTTTCAAGTCGGCACAGCTTTGGCGGAATTTTTAAGTATCCCAAATATTTCTCTTGTTATAAAAGAAGAAATAGCTGACGGAAAAATCAGATGTCACCGAACTGTCGAAGGAGGAACCGTAGTGCTTGAGGCTCCATTACCGGCTCTTTTTACAACGCAGAAAGGGCTGAACGAGCCGCGCTATGCTTCTCTTCCGGGAATCATGAAGGCAAAAAGAAAGCCCCTGGATATTAAGTCTCTTTCAGATATAGGGATTGATGCTTCAGAGATCGGTGAACCAAAGGTAAAGGTTCTGGCGATGAAACTTCCTCCTGAGAGAGAGGGGGGAAGAATTATTAAAGGAGATTCTTCCCGGTCAATTGCCGCAGAACTTGTCAATGTTCTTCATGAGGAAGCAAAGGTTATTTAGTAGCAGTTCACGGTTCACAGTTATCGGTTCACGGTTCACAGTTCACGGTTGAAAAAAACAGGATGTGAAAGAATTAATTCAAGAGTTGAAATCAATATCCAAAATGCTTCAATCGTTGCATAGTTCATTGAAAAAACCGTGAACCGTGAATCGACAACCGTAAACGGTTACAAAATTGTTTGTGGAGGTTATAATGAAATTAATTTTGAAAGAAACTATACAATCACTTGGCATAATCGGCAGCGAAGTTAATGTTGCCAAAGGCTATGCCCGCAATTATCTTTTGCCTCAGAATAAGGCTGTACCGGATACACCTCAAAATCGCAGAATGCTGAAACAGGAAAAGGTTAAATTTGAACTCCAGATAGCTAAAGAAAAAGGTCTTGCTGAAGAAATGGCCAATAAACTTGAAGGAGTTGTTTGCAAGATAGCTGCGAAGGTTAGTGAAGAAGATCGCCTGTATGGCTCGATCTCTGCGAAGAATATTATTGATGCACTTGCAAACCAGAATATAGAAGTCGCAAAAAGAATGGTTCTGCTTAGTGAGCCCATAAAAAAAATAGGTACATTCAAAGTTCCTATACAAGTTTACAAAGGAGTTGAGACTGAAATAACTGTTGAAATAGTCCCGGAATAAAGTTATTATATTTAAATGGCAGACAGGCAGTTTCAAAACAAACAAGATCCCTCTCTTTATAAAATTCCTCCTCAAAGTATTGAAGCCGAAGAATCTTTACTCAGCGGAATCCTTATAGATAATAATACATTACTCGATATTATCGATATTATTTCACCAGAGGATTTCTATAGATCCGCCCATCAAAAGATCTTTTCCGGTATTGTTGAACTCTTTTCAAAGAATGAACCTGTTGACCTTGTAACTCTTACCAACGCTCTCAAAGAAAGGGGGAATTTAGAAGAGATTGGAGGGGCGACATATTTAGCCACGCTTGTTGATACTGTTCCGCTTGCTGTAAATGCAAAACATTATGCTAAAATTGTTCATGACAAAGCATCATTAAGGCGTCTTATAGAAAGAGCAAATGAAATTGCCAAAAAATGCTTTGAGGACAGGGGTAATGTTGACGAAATAATAGACTTTGCTGAAAGTTCAATTTTTGAAATTTCAAAAAATAAGCATAAACAAGCATTCTATCCTATAAGCGAAATAATTGACGGCAATATTGAGACCCTTGAAGAACGACAGGGCAATAAGGCCCTGGTAACCGGCATTCCAACAGGGTTTACCCGCCTTGATAATCTTATATCAGGGTTGCAGAAATCAGAGCTTATAATTCTTGCCGCACGCCCAAGTATGGGAAAAACAGCACTGGCCCTTAATATTGCCAGGAACGCCGCGGTTGATGCAAATGTACCTGTGGCCATATTTTCCCTTGAAATGTCAAAAGAACAATTGTCAATGCGTCTGCTCTGTTCTGAAGCGAGAATTGATTCATCCCGTTTAAGAGGAGGTTTTTTCAGCATGGAAGACTGGCGCAAACTGACAGATGCAGCAGGGGTGCTGTCTGATACTTCTATTTTTATTGACGATACTCCGGATATCTCAGGCATGGAAATACGAGCAAAGGCCCGCAGATTAAAAATGGAAAAAAATATCGGCCTTGTCATTATTGATTACCTCCAGCTTATGAAAGGCCGTATGTCTGCCGAACGTCGAGATCTTGAAATCTCCGAAATATCGAGATCTCTGAAAGCTTTGGCCAAAGAACTTGACGTTCCGGTAATGGCTTTATCTCAGCTTAACAGAATGCTTGAGCAACGAAATGACAAGCAGCCAAGACTCTCGGATCTGAGAGAATCCGGGGCTCTTGAACAGGATGCAGATGTAGTGGCTTTTATATACAGAGACGAAATATACAACAGCGATAAAAACAATCCAAAAAAAGGTACGGCTGATATTCTGATTAGAAAAAATAGAAACGGCCCAACAGGAGAGGCAACATTGACCTTTTTGGATAGCTATACGCGTTTTGAAAATCTTGCATTTGAAAGATAGAAATATTTATAACAGTTCACGGTTGTCGGTTTACAGTTAACAGTTTTATGTTTTGATCAACCGTCAACCGTGAACTGACAACCGACAACCATGAACTGCATGAAACGGCTTTTCGGAAATACATCCGGCTTAAAGGCAAATCAAATCCAAAGTCTTGAAAATCTCTACCGACGCCGTATCCCCGATAACTTCCTCATCACACCCGAACTTGCGGCCGATATCAGCAGGCTTTCCCATGAAATGCGCCGCCAGATAGGTCTTCTTGTCAATCGGCGAGGCAGGATAGCCTTCGTAATTGTAGGGAGCCACAATAGAATAGTCATACCTGATATAAGTGAATACAGGACTGCTCCCGGTCGTCTGAGGGGCCTGAGATGTATACACACTCATCTAAAAAAAGAATCTTTAACAAACGATGATTTCAACGACTTAGTCTTTTTAAGACTGGATGTTATGGCTGCAATTACAATAAGTAAAGATGGTCTTCCATATCAAGTTCATGCAAGCCATATTCTTCCGACCAGTAAAGATGGAAAGCCTTATCAGGTGCTGGGACCGCTTAATCTCAATCAGCTTGATATTGGATGTGTTGAACTTATACAGGCTCTTGAATCTGAACTCAGCCATGCAGGATCCTTATATAAAGCAAATCAAGACAAAGAAAGAGCCCTTCTCGTAAGTGTAACGACTGCTCCCAGGCGTAAAGCAATGGACTCTCTGGAAGAGCTGAAAGAACTTGCCGGCTCAAGTGGTATTGAAGTAGCCGGCACCGTGCTTCAAGAACGCAAAAAGGCTGATTCAAGATTTCTCCTCGGTCCCGGCAAACTCCAGGAACTCACTATACAAACACTTCAGAAGGGAGCAACACTTCTAATCTTCGATCAGGAATTGAACCCGTCGCAAATTCGCTCTATTACAGATAATATAGATTTAAAAATCATAGACAGGACGCAGCTTATTCTGGATATTTTTGCTCAACGAGCTCAAACAAAAGAAGGAAAAATTCAGGTTGAGCTTGCTCAACTTAAATATCTGCTTCCAAGGCTTATCACAAAAAATACCGCCATGTCACGTTTGACCGGAGGTATTGGTGGCCGTGGTCCCGGCGAGACCAAGCTGGAAATAAACAGAAGGCGTGCACGCGACAATATAGCACGACTTGAAAAGGCTTTATTAAATGTAAAAAAACAGCGTAAGCAGCAAAAGGCAAAGCGCAGCAAAAAAGGATTGCCTGTTATTTCGATTATAGGCTACACCAATTCCGGAAAATCAACCCTGTTAAACACACTCACAAAAAGCAATGTTTTAGCTGAAGGCCGACTTTTTGCCACCTTAGATCCTTCCAGCAGGCGCCTTAAATTTCCCAGGGATACTGAAGTCATAATTACAGACACGGTAGGATTCATTAAAGATCTGCCAAAAGACATTATGGTTGCTTTTCGCGCAACTCTTGAAGAACTTGAAAGTGCCGACCTCCTGCTGCATGTGATAGATATAAGCAGTCCGCGTTTTAAAGATCAGATCAAATCCGTCGAAAGAATACTATCAGACTTAAATCTGCACAATATCCCATTAATTCGTGTTCTGAACAAACAGGATCTCGTTGACAGGGAAACGATTAACAGGCTCAGCATTGACCTTGATGGAACCTCCATATCGGCTATTAACAAATCAACTTTGATGCCGCTTATTGAAAAAATGGAAAATGCAATAGGAGCCGTTCACGGCTTGAAACTTGAAATTGGAAAGTAGAAATTAGGGAGATATAAAATAGAAACTGGAAATTGGGAAGAACAGTACAAAAGCATGGCGTCCTTCATTTTGGGGTAAAAGTAGTTGACACTTTTATTGGAACTAAAAATTGTAAATTGTCACTTTTCAATCAAGTGTAAAGTAAAAATGAAGGATGCCAAAAACATTAAGGCCAAATTTCTAATTTCCAATCTCCAATCTCAATGTTCCGTGAACGCTTACGACAATTTTATTACGTTGACTTCTAAAGAAAAATAATTGTATTTTATTCAGCTTATGGATCTGGAACTTGTAAAAAGAGTCGGTATCGCTGCTGCTTATAAAGGCGGAATAATTCTTCGGTCCTATCTTGGCAAGTTATCCGGTATTAACAAAAAAGGTGAAATTGATCTTGTTACAGAAGCTGACATTGGATCAGAAAAAGTAATAATCGAGACAATATTAAATGCATTTCCAGATCATTCCATATTAGCCGAAGAAAGCGGTTTTAATAAAGGCAAAGCTGATTATGAGTGGATTGTTGATCCTCTCGATGGAACAACAAACTTTACTCATCAGCTCAGTATGTTTTCCATATCCATAGCTTTTTCCTTGCAGGGAAATATAGTTTTAGGCATTGTCTTTAATCCGGCAACAGAAGAACTTTTTACCGCTGTAAAGGGAAAAGGAGCTGAATTAAATTGCAGACCAATAAAAGTTTCAGGCTCAAAATCGGTTTCAGAAAGCCTGCTTGTAACTGGTTTCCCTTATGATTTTAAAAACATTATCGACTCCTTAATGATCCGTTTTTCTAATTGTCTAAAAGCATCCCAGGGTGTTAGAAGGTTAGGATCTGCGGCGCTTGATCTTTGTTTTGTGGCCTGCGGACGATTCGATGCCTTCTGGGAACAAAATCTGAAATCCTGGGATACATCTGCGGGCGTGCTGATCGCAAATGAAGCAGGAGCTGTTATAACAGATTTTTCAAACAAGCTGTTTACGATCGACAAAAAGGAAATTCTGGCCAGTAATGGAAAAATTCATGATGAGATGCTTAACTTACTAAAGGACAGCGTATGAAAAAAAAATAACTGATAATATGTCTTTTGATAATTATTTGGGATGTTTTGGCAATTTCGATATCAATGATGCTATATGTAACAAATATTGTTCGCTAAGATTGCGTTGCTCTATAGAATGTGATCAAAATATCAGACTGGAAATATTGAACGACCTTGTATCTTCAGATGCTCTATCCATAAGGATGCAATAGGATTGAAAAAACATAGACTTTCAGATAAATAATTTCACTGCGTTATCAGTCAAAATCCTCGACGACGTACACATCAGCACGACTTACTCAGATTTTTCCTTCTAGTGTCGTGTCACGCGTGAAATATCGTACCAGGCACTCGTCATTCCCGCGAAGGCGGGAATCCAGAAGCACCGAAGTGGTCAGAAATGCTTGTCCTCGACTTGATCGGGGAATGGATTCCCGCCTTCGCGGGAATGACGAGTGCCTGATACGATATTTCACGCATGACACGACACTATAAGGAAAAATCTGAGTAAGTCGTGCTGATGTGTACGTCGTCGAGGATTTTGACTGATAACGCAGTGAAATTATTTATCTGAAAGTCTATAGAAAGGAAATAAATTATGGCCGTTACCAAAGCTGATATTGTTGAGACAATCTGTGTTACAAATGGATTTTCAAAAAAACAATCTATTGAAACGCTTGAAACTCTGCTGGAAATCATTAGCCCTACTTTCGCGCTTTTCTCAAGCTAAACTTTTTATTGAAATTGTATTTTATAATAATTTGAATCAGTTGTGAAATTTCGGTAGTTTTTGTTAAAAACATAACCTATTGATAATAAAGGAGAATAAATTTTGGATTTGAA
>JAUWQK010000096.1 GCA_030611115.1 Deltaproteobacteria bacterium | reverse complement strand
GGAGGCAAGCAGCATCCTTGGCCGGCTTGACGGCTGGCAGGAGGTACTGGCTCCAAAAGAAGACCTGTTCGCGAAATTAAAAAGAAAAACCAGCAAGCGACAGCGTGCCGGGGGAAGGCGAAAGAAAAAGACATGATGCTCACGGTATGGTTGACTCTGCCTGTAGCGGAGGTTGTCAAGGCCGGAGAACTGGCTATCGACGAGCCTGATGCCAGGGGAGCGCTTGAGGGACAATTTCGCTATACTCCTGAATATCTGGAGAATCCGAAAGCCTTCCCGCTTGACTCGCTGCATTTACCGCTGTCTGCGGATGTCTTTGATGCGGATCGGCCTCATGCCGGAGTCCATGGCGTTTTTGAAGATAGTCTTCCGGACGATTGGGGCCGGAAGCTCCTGGTCCGCCGCTACAAGCTGGGCCGCAAAGACCAACGTATCCCACAGTTGTTACGCTTGTCAGGAAACCAGGGGTTGGGGGCTTTGAGCTACGTGGAGGAAGGCCGGCCCGACTTGAAAACGACCGGGGTTCCTCTTCATCACCTGCGGGAACTGGCGCTGCTGGCGGAAAAATTTGAGCAGAACAAAGCTGTGGACGACGATGAACTTTCCCTGTTGTTCCAGGCAGGCAGTTCACCAGGCGGAGCCAGGCCCAAGGCACTTGTCAAGGATGAAAACGGCGCATACCTGGCAAAGTTTGCCAGTGCCGGGGATCAACTGGACGTTGTCAGCCTGGAAGCCGCCGCTATGGAGTTAGGCAGCAGGGCAGGTATTGAAACCGCTGATAGCAGGCTTTTAGCGTTGGGCTCCAGAAAATGCCTGTTGGTAAAACGATTCGATATCAACGAAGCCGGTGGTCGCAATCACTTGGTCAGCATGCAGTCACTGCTCAAGGCAGACGGATATTACTATGCCGGCTACCGGGACATGGCAGAGGTAATCAGGCATGTTTCCACGCAACCGGGGCAGGACATCCAGAGGCTTTACAGGCAGATGGTTTTCAACGTGATGATCGGCAATACCGATGACCACCTGAAAAATTTCCTTATGCTACACAATGATGAAGGCTGGAAACTGAGCCCTGCATTCGACCTGGTGCCGAACATCGGTTTTAACAAGGAACACGTGCTGCGCATCGGGCTTAATAACAGGCCGTCTGATCTTGAAACACTCCTGCAGGAGGCCAGGCATTTCGGTTTAAAACGACGACAACAGACTGTGGAAGTGATCAGGAAAGTTCATGAGGCTGTTTCGGAGTGGAGTACGGTTTTCACAGTATGTAATGTGCCGGAAAAGGATGCCCAAAGTATCGGCAAAGATATCAATCACCGGTTAAAAGAAACAAACCCGGCATCATTTGTCTGAAATTAGGGAGTTTACTGATAATATCCTACCCAAATAATGTAACTTCTCAATAACTTCTGGCAACTTTTTAAAAATTTTTATCGTCATTCTCGCGAAGGCGGGAATCCAGTGCTTTTTCGGATTTTCTGGATTCCCGTTTTCACGGGAATGACGTTTGGTGCCAGAACTTATTGAGAAGTTACCAAATAATTTCATAACACCCTATAATAACTTGGTAATAGTTAAGAGCCCCCTGACTCTTTTGGCCGAAAAGTTGCGAGAATTCTGAGATCTGATTGCCTTTTCCCTGATCCTGATACAATATAAATTTATCATGGCAAGGTCAAAGCAGCTACAACATGAACTGCCGAAGCTATTTTATGTCGATTGATATCAGGGCAAAAAATTATAGGTCAAATGGAGTATATCATGAAAGATTTACCCAAAAAGATTATGGTACCCATAGATGGTTCTGAGAATTCTCTCAGAGCTCTGGATTACCTGGAACTGATGTATAGCCGGGATCATAATGTTGAAGTCTTGTTTTTTTATGCTCTACCGGCCCTGCCTCCAATTCTTACTGAAGATTATGCTATGAGTCAGGTGTACTGGGATGGGTTGAGGGCTGTAGAGGAAAGCAATGTAGAAATGGCGGAAAAGATATTAACTGATGCCAGGTCGGCAATTATTAAAAAAGGTTTTGATAAAGATAAAATCACTACAATATCAAAGCATAAGGACATAAGCATTGCTCTGGGTATTGCTCAAACGGCAGATAATAACAAAGTGGATGCAATTCTTTTGAGCCGGCATGGAAGGACCGGATTGAAGGATTTTTTCATGGGAGAAATATCGAGCAAACTTTTAGAATACTGTGAGGATTATCCTGTATGGATTATGGGTGGCCCTGTAAATTCAAGAAAGGTTCTTGTGGGTTTGGATAGCTCTGAAAATGCTCTGCGTGCCGTCGCCCATGCAGGTGCTATGCTTTCCGGAACTGAATGCCATGTAACTCTTTTTTACACAAAAAGCCATATAAGACGCTTTGTGCCTTTGGAAGTTCTGGAAAATGCACCTGGACTTGAGGAAATATGGCAAAAGAAGGCTGAAGAGGAAATTGTTCCACACATGACAAAGGCAAAGGAAATGCTTTTGAAGCATGGGCTGGCTGCGGATAATATAGACATAAAGATAATTGACGGCAGTCGCTCTGTTGCAGATGATATCCTCAAAGCGGCTAAAGCCGATAATTTTGGAACCATTATTCTCGGACGCCGAGGCGTTTCCAGGGTTAAGGAGTTTTTTATCGGAAGCGTTACAAGAAAAGTTATTCAGCATGCTGTCGGTTTTACGGTTTGGGTTGTCCGGTAGGATGTTGATACTGGAGGCTACGGCATATCAAGCTGCCTCTTGCTGAAAAGTAATGTATTACCTAAATACTGATTTTTTCCAAGTATGGATTTCATGTATTCCACAACAAGAAGCGCGTACATTTCCTTATTTGTCATTTTATTTAAATATTTTCTGATATTTAAATTTTTAGGGAAGTTTTTACCGGATGATAATTTGTTTCCATTATATCTGTCTTTCAGAGCGGTTAAATGACTTTTAACCTTTTCTCTCATATCTTCGGGGGGATAATTTTCAAAATCAGAAAATAATTTTGCAAGTTCTGAAGCTTCAGGCAGTAAAGGGTGCTCCAAAATCATCTTTAAATCCTTTGCGTAGCGAATCAGGCCTTTATGAATGTGCTTATTTTTCACTACATTCACGTCAGCCCATCCAGCCCTGAGCCATTTAAATGCCCCGTATCTTATAACGGGTTTTTTTGAGTCAACCTCGTACAGGAAGCTTATGCCAATGGAATTGTACATATAGGAGCTGACCCAACCAAGACCCGGCTTTGAAAGACCTCTTCGGCCCGAATAAAGATAGTCCCAGTTGTCATCTGAGCCCAGCACAATGCCTTTTCTGCCCACATCGGACTTGTCTTTTTGTTTGGAAATCGAGATTAATAGATTTCGGCCGCGATACTTGCAAAGAATCAAAGCCTTATCTATATCATAACGATAGTAAGCACCTGTAAATTGATCCGGAGTTATTTCTATATGTTCAACCCCTTTAACCACTATTGGACAATCAGAATTTGAAATATGTGTCCACAATTTAGGCAGGTCTCGATTTTGCCCGTTTACTTCAGCCCAGTAGGAAAGTCGGACCGAAGAAGGCATAAAAGCAAATGAAGGAATATCAGGATTGTATGCATACTGGAGAATGTGTTTCAGATCTCTGTTAATATCAAATTCATAATAAGCGGAAGGCGAGCCGAACAATTTGTCTGTATAATAAAGGGAGGAGCTGTTTTTGGGAGAAACGACAAAATCCAGCACTTTTTGAATAAGTTTAAGATCAACAGGTTCGTTTTTATCCCTGGAAGTTAAGGATAAAAGATATTCCAGCCCGGAATGCAGGGAATCAGGAATTTTTGCTTCCTTTAGATCAGAGCCGGCTGCCAAACAGGTTGAAGAAAAAAGAAACACCGTTAAGACCACAGCAGTGGATAGAATTTTTTTAATCTTTCCCAAATTTCTACTTTCCAGTTTCAAGTTTCAAGCCGTGAACGGCTATTCTTTTTGTTTACGTACTATCAGTACAGAGCACGGGGATTTACCGGCCACTCTCTTGGCCACACTACCGAAGAATACGAGTCCCATTCCCGATAGTCCATAAGAGCCCATCACAACAAGATCGATATTTTCTTCTTTCAAGTATGTTAATATTTCTGTTGAAATATGTCCGCTAAGTACAACAAGCTTATAATCAGTATGTTTACTTATTTTGGCCCCATACTCTTTATCCATTCGTTTTTCTAATTCTAAAATCAAAGGTCCTTCCGGTTCGTAAGGCATCATCCATTCCGTATCTGTTGCTTGATAACTTATGACAGGCGGCGATACATGAATTACAAAAAGTTCGGCTTTATATTTTTCAGCCAGATCGAGGGCCGCTATAAATGCATCTTCGGCATTTTCTGAAAAATCTATACAACAGGCTATTTTTTTTATATTCATGGTGACCTCCTGAAGTCTGGATGTTATGATTTATTAGTAACTAC
This sequence comes from Deltaproteobacteria bacterium, assembly GCA_030611115.1. The sequence continues at coordinate 1,487 of JAUWQK010000096.1, read as the reverse complement.
TCAGGTTGGTTAGGCTGAAGACTGAAGACTTTTAGGGAAAAGACTCCCAGAAGCCAATATTTTCTTAAAGCGGCCGCAAATCTTATCCTAAACATAGAGAATAATGCTCAGGAATCATTTGTTTCCTTCAGCCTATAGCCTTCAGTCTAAACACCTGAGTAGTTACATTTATTATACACATGTGCTCTGGTTGTAGGCAATGTATTGTTTAATCCTTTTGTGAAAAGAACTTGATACAGGCGAGACATGCCATATTTGAATCCTGCTGAGGCACCATGTAAAAAAAGACGCCATTGCCTTGTGAATGTATCATCAAACATTTTTTTCACTTTTTCAACATTATTTTCATAATTTTCCGCCCATTGGTCCAGGGTTTTTGCATAGTGGAGCCTGAGGTTTTCTACGTCCAATATTGAAAAACCGTTTTTCCCCATTTCACGCAGAATTTCGTCAAGTACAGGAAGATATGCGCCGGGAAAGATATAATTGAATGTCCATGGATCGGAGAGGGATGGGGTGTCTCTACCAATAGTATGCAGCATGCCTAATCCGCCTTTTTTCAGTAAACTCGATACTTTTTTAATAAATACCGGAATGAATTTTTTCCCTACATGTTCAAACATCCCAATGGAAACAATTTTGTCAAATTTTCCGCTTAACTCACGATAATCCATATATAAGATCTTAATCTTATCCTCCAGCCCTAATTCCTTTATTTTATTGCCGGCATATTCATATTGATTTTGTGAAATCGTATTTCCAACTCCTGTTATTCCATAATTCTGTGCGGCATAGATGAGCATTCCTCCCCAACCACAGCCTATATCAAGCAGTGATTCATCAGGACTCAATAAAAGTTTCCGGCATACATGCTCATATTTGCTCAATTGCGCTTCTTCCAGAGAATCATTCCCATTTTTATAATATGCACAGGAGTAACTCATTGTCTTATCAAGATAAAGCGAATAAAATTCATTGCCTTTATCATAATGGTAAGAAATATTTTTTGGTGCGATTTTTAATGTATCGCTGTTGAGAAGCGCAAGGATAAAAAAACGTATTTTTTGCCAGGAAGGTAGCCGTGAATCATCAAAATTAATTAAAAAACCAAGACGAAGAAACTCCTGCAGATCGTTCTCAATTTCTATATCTCCCTTCATATATGATTCTCCAAAGCCGACATAACCATCTCTGAGAATCCTTTTGGCGCCCCTCAAGGATTTAAGCTTTAAAATAAATTTCGGCTTGTCCCCGATAGTTTTTGAATCACCATCCCAGAATTCTATGGCAAAACTGGCTTTTGGATCTGTCTGATGTATCATTTCCGAAATATCTTTAAAAGCCCTTTTCATGACGCCTCCCTTCTACTTAAACCTCAGTGGTCTTTGGTTAAGAAATTAATACACCCACTGCTTTTGGATAAGCAGGCGATATTTTGAAGAAATCTGGCCAAGAAAATCATGACTGGTGTCGTGTCATGCGTGAAA
>JAUWQK010000148.1 GCA_030611115.1 Deltaproteobacteria bacterium | reverse complement strand
AGTTTTATTGTAACTACTTAGGTGGATAGACTGAAGATTGTTAGGAAAAAGAATATTTTGAAGCCATGCTTGGTGCAAGGAATCAGACGTTTCCGCCAAAGTACGGCAATTGTGCTTTTTTGACCCCTTCAGTCTTCAACCTGAATACCTGAGTTTCTCCATTTCTTTATACATCACTGAAACCACGATTTTTAATATCCGGTCCAATTCTTTTCTGTTCAGATCTCGTTAAGTGGTTAAGTAGTTGAGGTAACTTCTCAATAACCTCTGGCAACATATAATTTTTTTATTTTTTTATAGACACAGGAGTATTTTTATGGCATAGTCTTTTCCATGAGCTTGTTCAACAAAAAAATCCCGGATTTACCTGAAATCCCTGAAAAGGAGCGAACTCCTTTAGTCAACGAAATATTGGAGACTTGTTCTTTTCAAAAAGAACAACTGGCATTAAAAAATGAAATTATTCAAGCCCTCAAGGACGAAATTGCAAGATTAAAAGGGGAAAAGCCCAAACCTGATATCAAGCCCTCAAATCTTGAAAAAGGTTCCGGCAGCGGTAATAAAGGCAAAAAACCGAAAAAACGCCCGGGATCAAAAAAAAGAAAGAAAAACCTTCACCTCAAGATTCACGACACCATTTCTATTTCTCCGAAAAACATTCCTGAAGGGAGCCGATTTAAGGGTTATGACGATTACATTGTTCAAGACCTTGTGATCAAACCATACAATATTCGTTTTCGCATGCAACGATGGCAAACCCCGTCAGGGGAGTATATTACAGGCAAGCTCCCGGAACATATCAAGGGACACTATAACATCAATCTAATCAGGTATATCCTGCACCAGTATTATCATGCCGATGTCACGCAACCTTTGATCCTTGAACAACTCCTGGAGTTCGGCATTGACATTTCTTCCGGCCAGGTCAATCGAATTATTAACGAAAACAAAGATATCTTTCATGCTGAAAAAGATGAAATTCTCACCGCCGGACTCGAAGTCTCTGATTATATCCATGTAGATGATACAGGAGCCCGGCATCAAGGTCGAAATGGATACTGCACCCACATTGGTAATGAGTTGTTTGCCTGGTTTGAGAGCACCCAAAGCAAAAGCCGGATTAATTTTTTAACCTTGCTGCGTGGAAACCATACCGATTATGTGCTTAACGAAGAAGCCTTTGAATATGTGCAGGCTCAAAAGCTACCTCAGAAAGTTATTCAATCCCTGACTGAACTTAAGGTAAAAAGCTTTCAGAATGAGCAGGAATGGAGCTCTGCTCTGAAGGCCTTAAAAATCGTCAGGAAAAGGCATATACGGATTGCAACCGAAGGCGCTCTTATGGGAAGTGTACTTGAACATGGTTTCAATCCGAAAATGGTAATAATCAGTGATGATGCCGGACAATTCAATGTTTTTTTACACGCCCTGTGTAGGATCCATGCCGAACGTATCATAAACAAACTGGTTGCTTTTAATGAGCAGCAACGTCAAGCAGTGATTGATATCAAGAATCAACTCTGGGAATTCTATTCCGACCTCAAGTTTTATAAAGAAAATCCATGTTCAACGTTTAAAAAAGAACTTGAGGAACAATTCGATCAACTGTTTACTACCCGGACATGCTTTGTTAGTTTAAACCTTGCGCTTCAAAGAATATATAAAAACAAATCCGAGCTTTTACTGGTCTTGCAACGTCCTGAAATACCCCTGCACAACAATTTAAGCGAAAATGATATTCGGGGATATGTCAAAAAAAGAAAAATCAGCGGGGGAACTCGAAGTGAGGTCGGACGCAGATGCCGGGATACCTTCTCAAGCCTCAAGAAGACCTGTCGTAAGCTGGGGATATCCTTTTGGGATTATCTTAAAGATCGGCTCTCCGGCAGCAACACTATTCCTAAACTAAGCGATTGTATGCGTTATTTAGCTAATGCTTCACCAGATTAATCAATATTTGTATGCGTTATTGCGGACGAATTTTCAGCACTACCGAGTTAGCCGACATTCAGCGTCTGATTGCAACCAATCCTTCAGACAGCCGCGCAGCTTTGTCCCGGCGTGTTTGCGAACTCCTGCATTGGTACCGGCAGGATGGCCGGCTAAAAGACATGAGCTGTCGGGTGGCCATGCTGCGCATGCAGGATGATGGTCTTATTAAACTTCCTCCCCCTCGAAACGGAAATAACAATGGCAAAGCTTACCTTCGCAGGACCGCAACTGCTGACCCAAGACTTACCCCTTTGAAAATTCACTCTTCGGATTTTGACGACCTGTGTGTATACCCGGTACTTAAAAAAAATGATTCCTTACTTTGGAATGAGTATATCCAGCGTTATCACTATCTCGGCTATGCTCCCATGCCCGGAGATCAAATCCGCTATTTTGTCCGATTTGCAGGAGAGGTGACAGCTCTTCTCTGGTTCAGAGCAGCTGTCTGGAAAACAGCTCCAAGGGATCGATTTATCGGTTGGAGTGACTCACAGCGTAAGAAAAATCTTCATCTTGTGATCAATAATTCCCGTTTTCTTATCTTGCCATGGGTCCATGCCCCAAATCTGGCATCACGTGTTTTGAGCATGACGAAAAAAAGAATTGCAGATGACTGGTTTTAGCGTTATAAATATTATCCAGTCATGGCAGAAACCTTTGTTGAAACGCCTCGTTTTTACGGCACTTGTTACAAAGCAGCAAACTGGGTATGTTTAGGCCAGACCAAAGGGATCGGAAGACTTGGTATTGCTAATAATCCTCAGCTTCCCATAAAATCGATATGGGTATATCCTTTGGTTAAAAATTTTCGTAAACAACTTTGCAAATAATTTAACCAGAACCTTGCTCATATTTTAGCATTGCCAGAACTTATTGAGAAGTTACAATTTTTCAAGTCCCTGCATCACCAGTAATAACTTACCGCTGTTAGCTGTTAGTTCATAGCAAAAAGAATTTCAGGCCTTTAATTCAGCTTGCAGCGGGACTTTCATATTAGCTTGATTCAAAAATCCTGTCTGCCTTTAGATAATGGCATCCTATATCCCTTCTTATATCCAGCCTGTTTCCAGCGCTGTCTTCCCTGGGAATTACTCTTATTTTTCCGTTGTCAAAAGCAGCCAGCAATTTCTTTCTTAGCCGATCACCAACTTCGCCCCGTTTTTCCCCCTCTTTAACAGTGGCGTTCGCATTCAAAAACGCAACTCTGGTACCATCGGACTTAAATATTTTTTCAGTTTCTAGATAGGTCATGGCTGAAGGAATAATTTGTATTCCTTTTCTTTTTAGATATTTGAGATCAACTTCCACTTTCTCTCCCCTGGTGCAGGACCATGGATATCCTTTTTGTCCGTCAGGGCCACCAGCACCTGTTACAAGAGCCACACAAATTGCCAGTTGATCATCTCTTACTTCCGGCTCTACTTCATGTAAATTACCTTCAAGAGTAGCCTTTATCAGGGCACCAAAATTCCTTAGCCTGCGGGCCAAAGGCTGGGCTTCCGGTTCCCCTGGACGAATATTTATTTCACAGACTCGAATTTTTGTCGGGCGCATGCCGGAATCGAAAGATACAAAACAGCCCGGATACAAAATGCATGGTCTGAGAATTTTTCTTTCCTTCATTACCTTTATCAGGGGTTTTGCAATAGCTTCTCCTGCCATTTCAACAAGCTGCCGGGTCTCCATAGGGTGTGGTGAGATAGCTCCTACACCTCCTGTAATCGGGTTGTTTTTGCTTGCAGGTCCTTCAAAACGTTCGGGATAATCCATTGCCGTGGGCAGGATTTTAAAATTTCCGAGCCGGTCAACTAATATTGTAAAGCTTATTTCTACGCCGGACATAAAGGATTCAATCAAAAGCGGCCATTTTCCCCTGCTGCCAAACATTTTTTTGTAGCTGTCTTTATAATTCTTTATTAATTCATCATAAACTTCTCTTATCTCCCATGAATTTAAAATGATTCTGGCGCCTTTTCCGCCGGCGCTATAGGGAAATTTCAATACGGCTCCGCCAAAATCGTGAATAAAAGACAGACAGGTGCTTAATATGTCATCATAATTTTTTGCATCTACCTCTGCCCAGGATGAAGCTACCGGAATATCTGCCTCCTGGCACAGTCTCTTGCATTTAATCTTATCGCCTTCAATAAAAGCACCGGCTTTATTAAGTCCTAAAATATGCTCCCCGAAGCCTTCTGCCTCAACTTCATCTACAAGACCTTCAAATAATAGAGCTTCAGGCATAGGTATAACATAATCGATATTTCCGTCCTTTAAATTCCGGATAATAGCAGCAGCGTAGTCATGCATGGAGTTGCTATCAGTGCTGATAAATTCAACGGGCCAGTTCATCATCTCTGTGAGTTTCGGCATTGCCGGTGTGCCCCGGATTACTATCACTTGAAACGCTTCGGGATAAATTTCAATTTTAGCCGTAGAAATA
>JAUWQK010000166.1 GCA_030611115.1 Deltaproteobacteria bacterium | reverse complement strand
CTTTTCAAACCTTTGATGTTGGATGTACGGGTGAAAAAGGTCTCCAGGACCTGTCGAGCGGCTTCCAGTTGACCGGCCATACGGTAAAGAAGAGCCAGGCCGTAATAGGCATTTGGGACATCCTGGATCTTTATCGCTTTCTTGAAAAGGATCTCAGCTTTCTGAAATTCCTCCTTTTCCATCATCAGGCCCGCATAGTTGGTCATGACCATGGCATCTTCCGGATGGTGCTCAAGGCATTTCTCGTAGTAGAAGGCCGCCACGTCCAGGTTGTTTTCGTTGAGCGCATAGATGTTGCCCAACATGACGCAGCTCGAGGCGTCCTTCGGGTCGATCTGCAAACATTCGTGCAGGTGCTGCTTCGCCTTCTCCAGATTTTTCTGTTCCAGGTAAACCTTGGCCATATTTCGGCGGGCGTCTATGTTTTCCGGGATGACAGCCAGGACCTCCTGAAAAAGCTTCAGCGCATTCGGGAAACGGCTTTTCCCGGCCTCTTCAATACCCTTTTTCAACGACTTCATGGCGGACTTGAATTTTTCCGGCGTTGCGTCCCGGAATTTGATCTCTACCATGCTGTCCTTTATGGCAATGTCCATAACCTCGGTAATGACGCCGTAGATCCTCTTTACTCGTTCGATCACATCCTTTTCGGAAAATGATGACGGATCGAACCGTTTGCCGGGCGCGAGCATAATGTCTTTCAGGGGAATGGATAATTTCATTAGGTATCCTTGATAATTTTCATCGATTGGCTCTGTACGGGCTCGTTATTCGCCAGGCCATGTAAATTGCTTTGAACTGCAACAGCGAGCGCATTCCCTGCAGTTTGTTGCAGGATTCTTCAATTGTTTCAGCATTTTTCCTGTTTTTCCATGACGTTGCCGACATTATAAAAGGCGTGCAGGAAAAAGCAAGGCGAAACTTCTGCAACAATACGGCAAGGAGACCGTGAACCTCTGGAAGCACATAGAAAAGACTGAAGGCATCTGCACTTTCAACGAGGCCGTCCTTCACATTCTGCACCTGCGCGAATTCCACAAACAAATAGACAAAACGGTCCTAAAGGCTTACGGCTGGTAGCATATAGACATAGCTCATGATTTTTACAAAGTGGATTATCTGCCGGAAAACGACCGTGTACGATACACAATTTCACCAGATACTAGAAAAGAAGCCCTAAAGCGCCTGCTAAAACTAAACCACGAAATTCACGAACAGGAAGTCAAAGCAGGCCTGCACGCAAAAGGAAAAACCAAAAAGCAACAAAAAGCCGATGCACCGGACAGATGAAGCTGTTTTAAAAAAACGCATAAAAAAGGGGGCTCCTTCCGTCGAGGGACCGGTTGCGTTGCCGAGAAAGGAAGATATATCGTTGAAACGGAAGGCCGCACGGATTTACTTATGGCCATTTACGGCCCAGACAGTGAAACAAAGCTGATTGCGCGTGATGACGACAGCGGTACGGGCTGAAATGCAAAAATTGTCGCAGACCTTTCACCTGGTACGTACTATGTCAGCGTTGAACATTACAACAGTCAAAGGGGAACAGGTGCATACAGCATTAAAGTGGTGAAGTAGTAGAAATACTCTTGGCAAGAAGGTTCCAGAACGAAAGGGGGAAGCCGCAAATCGAGCTTACAAGCGTCGAACAACTTTCGGATCTGCCACCCGGCGTATAAGTATGCCCGGTCCGTTGAGGTCGGGTTTGGTAATCATAGAAAGGAATTTACATGGTCATGTGCTTTTTGAACAGCTTCTTTAATTTCTTTTGATTGCGGCAGAGTTTCTTCGAGTTTTTCTATATATCTTCTGCTTTGAACAGTCTGGAAAGAGGGAACAAAATTAAGATCGAACACCCAGCTTATTTGTAATAATTTAAAGTCATTAAGAGTTTTTAAATCCTGCATTCTGACGAATCTGCGCTGCTTAAGGCTTTCTATAACGTTTTGTGAATATATCGGCTCATCGGGCAGGCCCAGCTCAACTGCCGAGCTATGATTTTTTTCACGTTCATTATAGTAGTCAATAAATAATTTCCAAATGTCCAGTTTATCAGCATCTCGAATAAGTCGCATAAAAAACAAAGTGTTATCATCTTCATTTGCAGGGAGGAGGGCTGCGTTGTGATATGCTATAGCTCTTGTGATTAAACGTTTTTCAGTAGTTGTGCATGCGGAAAGAACTGCATGTATAGCCATCTGTCGCAAACCAAGTCTGGCGTGGTTTTCAGAGACAAAGTCATTGAATGTATGATATTTTGCATACTGCTTAAACCTTCCGATGTCGTGAAATAAAGCAATTGTCTCCGCCAGAACCATATCTTGATCTGAAAGACCCAGCTTTTTGCCAAGCATGGCTATATTGCGGCACACACGAATTGTATGTTCTTCTTTTAGCCTGATGGGGTGGTTGGAATCAGGATCATCAGAATAGAAATCAGATACATATTCTGTAAACCATGTTTTCAGGTAGTTAAGGTCATCTCTATTCATAAATATTTTCTTTCTATAAAATTAGCCAGTTTATCAATTTCTTCCAGGCCGAATCTCGGAACTTTATGTCCTGTATCTGCATCTGTAACAACTGCTATGAGTTTGCTATCACCTAAACAAAGAGGCTCTTTTCCGCTTGCTTTACGAACGATCTCAATTTTAGGTATATTTTCTTTATTAAAGCCTTCGGCTATAATAAGATCAACGCCATTGAAGTATTTTTTGAGGCAGTCGAGTGATTCACAATCATTATCCTTTATCATGGCGATTTTATCTGTGGATGCAATAACTACAATATCTGCACCCGCTTTCCTGTGGCGCCAACTGTCTTTTCCTTTTTTGTCGATATCAAATTTCTGACAGGAGTGTTTTATACTTCCTATGCCGTATCCCCGCTTTTTAAGTTCAGGAATAAGTTTTTCTATTAGTGTAGTTTTGCCTGATTCAGATTTTCCTACAATACAGATAATCGGAGTTTTTTTTATCATATTTTTTTCACCACAAAAAGCGCTAACTTCTCAAAAAGTTCGGCCACTGTTTTTTCTTTAGGCTCACTTAGATGTGAGTTTTAGATATTCGTGACTACTCACGTAGTCAGGCTGAAGCTGTTTAGACTGAAGGCTGAAGGGGTCAGAAGATCACGATTACCGTACTTTGGCGGAAATATCTGATTTTTGCACCAAACATGGCTTCAAAATGCGCTGTATTTTCGCTTTTTCCTAACAGTCTTCAGCCTTCAGCCTATCCACCTGAGTAGTTACGAATAATTCAATGTGGGATGTTCACTCTTTCTCCAGGCTTTGATTAAAACTGCAAATGTGAAGGGTGTCCCCAAGTTTTTCCCGTTACGCTTCCCACTACACACATTATACCACTATATTTTAGGAGGGTTACATGGGCTCAAAATCGATAAGATATGAGGAACAACTTGATCTTGAAATAAAAAAATTGCCAGGAGAATATTTACCTAATCTTCTCCAAATTGTCCGACTCTTCCGCGAGAGCGTAACATTGAAGCCAGCAGAGAATAGCTTTTCCCAAGGGTGGAAAGAAGCGCTGGCAGGGGAAGGGCGTCCTGTGTCTGAATTATGGGATGGCATTAATGCCGACTGATTCGCCACAAAGTGTTCATGTTGAGTATACTCCGGAATTCAAACGTAGCTTGAGAAAGCTGGCGAGAAAATATCGCAGCATTAGAACTGATCTTGAATCTGTTATTAACGGACTACAGAAGGGTGAATTGGTTGGAGATCATATTACAGGAATGGACTATACGCTTTTCAAGTCAAGAGTGAGAAATAGCGACATTCAAAAAGGTAAACGTTCGGGTTACCGGCTGATCTATTGGCTCAGAACTCCCAAGGATGTTATTCTTGTGACCATCTATTCGAAACTTGATCAGGGAGACATCTCAGCGAAAGAGATACGCCGAATCATAAAGCACTTTCAGGAGTTATGAAAAATAGGCTGTTTGTATATATACAGCCTAACGTGAGTTTACGAGTTATGGTTACACAAAATTATTAATCCTTTATTTATAAGGGATTACGGTGAGCAAACGTACCCCCTAACTTTATGATTTTACCCAGTTTTGAGAAGCTTGGAGCGTTAATTCGGAGTCAAAATAGTCACTAAATATCAAATCAAGGCATTATTCCAGAAAATTTCTTGCTATT
>JAUWQK010000137.1 GCA_030611115.1 Deltaproteobacteria bacterium | reverse complement strand
TTTTATGCCTGTTTTAGGTTGCCCAGGTTGTAATCAAGAAACAATGGAATATGTAGAAGACTAAAAAAGTCCGCCCGAAGGGCGCTAATTTAATTAATTTGTTTGAAAATAATATGAAACATGTAATATCCTAAAAATTTGCCGGTAGGCAATAGTTCAGCCACAAAGACAATTTTAACATTAAGGTTATATAAATGCATAATTATCGTCCCGTTATTGGAATTACCATGGGAGATCCTGTTGGTATCGGCCCTGAGATTATACTCAAGGCTCTCTCATCCCCTTTAATTTATAAAACCTGCAAACCGCTCGTAATAGGAGATTCATGTGTGCTGGAACTTGCAAAAAAAACCACATCAAGCACTCTTAAAATAAAAGATGTTAAAAGCCCTGTTTCAGGCGCATATAAATACGGACGGATTGATGTTTTATGCTTATCCAAACTTGATAAGGATAAAATATCCTGGGGTAAACCCACAGTTCAAACAGGAACCGCGATGATAAAATACATAACAACTGCGATAGATATGGCAATCAAAGGAAGTATCTGCGCTATTGTTACATGCCCTATAAATAAGGCGGCCATGCAGAAGGCGGGCGGCAAGTTCAGCGGCCACACAGAACTCCTTGCAGAACGCACTAAAACCGATAGCTTTGTAATGATGCTGGCCGGCAAAAAACTCCGCGTAGTTCTTGTAACCATTCACATTCCCTTAAAAAATGTTTCAGCCAAACTTTCAAAAGAACGAATTGTTAAAACCATACAAATTGCATGGCACGCTCTTCATTATAGTTTTGGTTTCGAAAAGCCCCGAATTGCTGTAGCAGGCTTAAATCCTCATGCCGGAGAAGAAAGAATGTTTGGAGATGAGGAAGAAAGAATTATTTTGCCGGCAATAAATTCAGCGATTAAGAAAGGGTTTGATGTTTCCGGCCCCTTCCCTCCTGACACCGTGTTTTATCACGCCGCAAACGGACGTTATGATGCTGTTGTCTGCATGTATCATGACCAGGGGCTTATCCCGTTTAAACTGCTGCACTTTACCGATGGAGTTAATACAACTCTCGGACTGCCGATAATTAGAACTTCTGTTGACCATGGGACTGCTTATGATATCGCAGGAACCGGAAAAGCAGATCCCGGCAGCCTTGCAGCAGCAATAAATATGGCGACTGAACATGCGGCGAGGGGCAATGAAATCTGAAAAAATAAAAATACATGGCGCCAGGCAGCATAACCTGAAAAATATAGACGTCGAACTGCCCAGAAATAAATTAGTTATTATAACGGGTTTGTCGGGCTCGGGCAAATCAACACTTGCTTTTGACACCCTTTATGCGGAAGGTCAACGCAGGTACGTTGAATCTCTTTCTACTTATGCACGTCAGTTCTTAGAACGCCTGGATAAACCTGATGTTGACCTGATTGAGGGTCTCTCGCCCGCCATTGCAATTGAACAAAAAACAGCCAGCCATAACCCCAGATCAACCGTTGGCACAGTTACTGAAATTTATGATTATTTCCGTCTTTTGTTTGCCAGAACAGGTACGCCTCACTGTCATAAATGCGGAAAGCCCATTACTTCGCAAACGCTTGACCAGACCGTGGATAAAGTCATGTCAATGCCCGAAGGAACCAAAATCATTATTTTATCGCCTCTTGTTGCCGACGAGAAAGGAACTCATGAAAAACTCTTAAAACATCTTAAAAGAGATGGTTTCGCTCGCATACGTGTCAACGGCAAAACATTTGAAATAGAGGATATTGACAAGCTTGATAAAAACAAGAAGCACACTATCGATGTTGTTGTCGATCGCCTGATTGTTAAAGAAACTATTAAAAACAGGCTTGCAGATTCTTTAGAGCTGGCCGTATCTCAGTCAGACGGCATAGCTATGGTTGATGTTTCAGGTAAAAAGCCTGTTATCTTCAACGAAAAATCAGCATGTATAACTTGCGGCATAAGCTATCCTGAATTTACACCTGCTGCTTTTTCCTTTAATTCTCCGCAAGGCGCATGCCCGAAATGTGATGGCCTTGGCTCAACAAATGTATTTGACCCTGACCAGATAATTCCGAATCCCGAATTATCTTTAAGAGAAGGCGCAGTTATTTTGTGGGCTAACAGAAATTCAGTTCATTTTTTTGAATTTTTAGATGCTTTGACCATGCATTATGACGTTGATATCTATACGCCCTATAAGGATCTGCCGGATAATTTTAAAAAAGTTCTTCTTTACGGATCAGGAGATGAACAGATATCTTTTTATTTTGAACGGAACAATCGCCGTTTTAACTACAGAAAGGCATTTGAAGGCATAATACCAAAATTGGAAAGGCGTTACCTGGAGACGGATTCTTACCACGCAAGAGAGGAAATTAAACACTATATGAGTTTCCGTCCCTGCCATGAATGCCAGGGGACAAAACTAAATAAAGGAAGCAGATCCGTAAAAGTCGGCGGGCTTACCATATCTGAGATAACAGCTTTTACCGTGACAAAAGCACATAGTTTTTTAAAAAATCTTGAACTTTCCGCCAAAAAAAAGATCATTGCTAAAAGAATTCTAAAAGAACTTATTGAAAGGCTTGGCTTTCTTGACAATGTAGGCCTGTCATATCTTACTCTTGCCAGATCAGCATATACTCTTTCAGGCGGAGAAAGCCAGAGAATACGTCTTGCAACGCAGATCGGATCGAAATTAACGGGAGTTCTGTATGTTCTGGATGAGCCCAGCATTGGCCTTCATCAAAGGGATAATCAACGTCTTATTGAAACACTTCTGCAAATGCGCAATTATGGAAATACTATTCTCGTTGTAGAGCACGATGAAGAGACAATTTTAGCTTCTGATTATGTAATAGACATGGGACCAGGGGCCGGTATTAACGGCGGGCATGTAGTATTTTCAGGCACACCCAAAAAACTTCTAAAGGATAAAAATTCATTGACCGGCCAGTATCTTTCCCGGCGTAAAAAAATTGAGGTGCCTGCAAAAAGGCGCAAAGTTCAGGGAAAAGAGATAGTAGTCAAAGGAGCCTCTGAAAATAATCTCAAGAATATTGATGTAAGATTTCCCCTTGGCTGTTTCATCTGTATAACAGGTGTATCCGGCTCCGGAAAATCCACCCTTGTCCTTGAGACACTTTACCGCTCCCTTGCTCAGCGGATATATCGCAGCAGGATACCGTCAGGAAAGCTCAAAGATGTAGTTGGACTCGAACAAATCGATAAAGTGGTTAATATTGATCAGTCTCCAATTGGGAGAACGCCCCGTTCCAATCCCGGGACTTATACAGGTGTATTTACTTTTATAAGAGAACTTTTTTCAAGAACAGTCGAAGCAAGAATGCGTGGGTACAAACCGGGCCGTTTCAGCTTCAATGTTAAGGGCGGAAGATGTGAGGCATGTAATGGTGATGGCATAATAAAGATAGAAATGCATTTTCTGCCGGACGTTTATGTTGCATGCGATGTGTGTCACGGGAAAAGATACAACCGCGAAACTCTCGAAGTCAGGTACAAGGGCAAAAACATAGCGGATGTTCTCGATATGACTGTAAATCAGTCTGTTAAGTTTTTTAAGAATATAACCAACATACGATCAAAACTGCAAACACTGGTTGACGTGGGCATAGGTTACATCCATCTCGGCCAGCCCGCTACAACTCTATCTGGAGGAGAAGCCCAGCGCATCAAGCTGTCACGCGAACTCAGCAAAAAAGGTACCGGAAGAACAATATATATACTTGACGAGCCTACAACCGGCCTTCATATCGACGATATACAGAAACTTCTTAATGTGCTTAACAGACTTGTGGATGCAGGCAATACAGTTATTGTAATCGAACACAACATGGAGGTTATCAAATCAGCCGACTACATAATAGATCTTGGCCCTGAGGGCGGCGATGAAGGCGGAAATATTATTGGATGCGGAACTCCAGAACAAATAGCAGAAATTAACGAGTCATATACTGGACAATTTTTAAAAAAATTCTTATCCTGATCCACGATCCTTAGAATCAATTCACAGCAGAGATAAATGCTCAGAGACAACCGGGGTATCGGACAGCACAAAGAACTTCATAACTGGTTTGCAGGAAGCACAGACGAAAATCCGCAAAGAAAATAAATAAATATTTGTTTGCGGAATTAATTAAATTATTGACAATTTCCGCAAACAAAACTAAATAATTTTAGTTTGCGGATTATCTAATTTGCCATTAGGAACGGGGACGAAATAACTTCCCCAAGTAGGCGCATAGATTTGGGTTAAATTTGTTCGATCTCAAATCACAAAAGTTGATGGAATAGCGGGCTATTTTGATATTTTTGTGATTTGAGATCGGGCAATGGTGGCCTGAATCTGTGATGCATAGTTGGGGAAGTTATTTCCAGTTCCTAAACTAATAAAAGACGAATTGCGAAATGTAACTGCTCAACAAATACCGGACGAGCCCGCTGGTGATAACATATCTAGTGGCTGGACGAAAACTCAAAACACCTGAAATTATAGTCAGTTGGATGCTATTCTAAAATCGAAGATTTTTAGCAGTTAGCTTTTAGCAGTTAGCCTTTAGCTAAAAGCTAACCGCTAATAGCTAATAGCTTTTTTACAAATAAGCTGAAACTATTGCCAGCATTAAAAAAAAATACTTTTCGGACAG
>JAUWQK010000233.1 GCA_030611115.1 Deltaproteobacteria bacterium | reverse complement strand
GATCCCGATCAGGAACGTAGAGGCCCCTTGTGGGACAGGGTTGTGATAAATAACTGAGGATGAGAAGGGCAATCCCCAGGTCGAAATCGACCCGGGGATTTTTTTGATTAAAGGGGTTACCCCATGAAATGTAACTCCTATTAAACAGTTGGAAAGGCAAACCTATTGAAATCTAAGGAAATCGTCTTTTTCTTTTCTCACCACACAAAGTCCTCCAAGTTCATCGGGTTCCTGATTCCCACCATTTCAAAGTATTTCTTTTGGTCTGAGGTAGTATTGGTTACTTTACGGAAAGTCCTGGTTCTATCTTCCCTTTCGGAAAAGCTCACCTCGTATTTTATCAGCTTGGATTTCGATATTTCTTCTAACGGTTCCATCACACACTTGCCATTCAAGCAATCTATCTCAAGAATTCTTTTCAGCAGTAACGCCAATATGCAAATGAAAACATGCGCCCTTACCCTCACTTCGAGCCAATGTCTTATCGGCCTGATATCAACAAAATTCTTCAGGTCATCAAATAGCATCTCAACTTCTTTTAAATTTTTGTAAGACTCAACGACCTTCTTTGTTTCCAAATCCTGTCTGCTTGTTGTGAGAATAAATATTCCATCCATCTTTTCTTGATAATCAATGACTTTTCGATTCAGACTGTAGCCGCAGGCTTTTTGAGTCTTTTTGTCCCGTTCTATATTGAAAAACTTTCTGAATCTGCTTTTATATCCCTTGAAAATGCCACTGAGCTTTTTTTCTCTTTCGGCGGTATCCTGCTTCCCCTTATCATTTGAAAACAATTTATCCAATGCCTCTGTCAGGGTTGCAATGGCAGCATCTCTTTTCCTTTTTGCGAGCGTCTTTCTTTCGTTGTTGAGACAAATAACGGTCCTTAACTTGTCCTCATATTGCCCCTGATATTTTTTGATCAACATAAATATCTTTCTGCGAATTTTACTCTCCGGTACAACCTTTTCCAATATTTGCTTATAATTTGCGTATGTTACTTCGTCCTTGTTTTTAAGATTCAGGATCATTTTTCCAAGTGGTGCAAAAGTCTTATTATTGAAACCTGTCTTTTCTTTATTTAATATCTTTTTGCTTTTCCATATCAAAAAATCAGTTATCTCAATTTGTTTCTCTTGAATTTTTAAACCATTGTAGTTTTCATAATCTTTGTCTTTCAACTCGTCTTCTGAAAATAACATGGCCATTATCTCGCTTTGACGATGTTTGACGCCCATAATGTAATCAAAACCTTCTTCTTTAATCCTGTTCAGATTTAGTTTGGTTATCATGCCACGGTCTCCAACAAAGGTGGTCTCCTCTACGTTGTATGTCTTCTTAAGTTCCTCAACAACTTCAGTTACTGTGGTTTCATCTTTGGTGTTTCCTTCAAAAACAAAATGCTTTATCGGATAGCCCTCGTAGGAAGTAACCACACCTATAACAATTTGTTCCAGATCCGGTCTGCCATCTCTGCTATAGCCGTCGGCGCTGATCGGACAACTCGTGGAATGGAAAAAGGTTGAAGTTATGTCGTAAAATGTCAACTTGACGTTGATACTGAAAAGGGTCTTCATTTTCTCAAACAGGGCAAGCTCAAGCTCGTCTTTTATCGCCAGAAGATAGTCCATGCTTCTGTAAAAATATTCTACATCAAGGGGCAGTTCATGATAACCCTTCATCGCTTTGTAACACGTCCGCTCTATCCATCTCGTCGCGCCAAGTTTGCTTAACGGATCGACACAGCGATTGATCACCATCATTTCGATATATTTTTCCGCTTCGATTTCTACCTTGGTCTTTTTTTGCCTGAGTTGGGATATTACCAGTTGAGATAATCCCATTTTATCCCACAGCTTTCGCCAGAGGATAATGCTTCCATGCTCCAGGGATTCAACTATTTGGACTTGCTCTGAGATAGCATATTTTTCTACTTTGAAAATCTTGATTAATCCGTCAATCAGACTATCGATGTCTTTATTACTGAACCGTTTTATGTTGCCCAAATTCGCTATGTTCCTGGTCGTCGATCCCTTTCCCTTTACGCGAATTGACTCGCTAATAACCAAATACTCATAGGTGGCCGACTTGTTTTTGATTTTTGAAATTCTCGGAAACATAAAAATCCTTCGAAAAACAATACTGATCATAAGAGCCATGCTGTCTCGGTTTTGAGATGCAACCGACCCAGCCAATTTCCTGCTACATTGTAAGCACCACCTTTATAAATGTTAGTTATCGTATAGTCAAGCGATATTTTGCAAAGTCTGTAATATTTTTTGCACCACGTTTTTTCGGCTGTGAGATCACATCCCCAATATAACTTTCAATAAAAATAGGTAGTTAACAATAACGACGCCAGGGAAAACGGGCAATTTTAGAGCTTAACTGTTTAATAGGAGACTAAGGGGGAATTTCACATAATTTACAGACCTCGTAACAGGTTATTGTGAGTATCGGAAAAAATGTTTTAATATTAGCACATTTCATCAAATTGCAAAATAATTGGCACATTTATAAATTTATTTGTGGCCAAAGTTACAGTCGGAGCCGTTTGGTATATTAGCTTTTCCATTATTTGCCTCCTTAATAGATTGATTATGACTACTTCAACAGGATTATAGTATTAATTATGCAAAAGTAAAAGAAAACAGTTTAAGTGCTA